>CALLZY010000001.1 GCA_937858715.1 uncultured Chitinophagaceae bacterium
ACTGTTTTTGTTTTTCCCGCCCCAGGCGGCTTACCTCTTCCACCCACTTGGTTTGTGCAACAGGGCCGGTTTTTAAAATTGCATTCAGCCACTCCCGCAGCAGGGCCTGCCAGTCTTCTTCGGCATGTTGTACGGTTTGCAGGGCATCCCTGTAATTGCCTTCGCATACATGGGCCACCTGCCGGGCAATAGCCGGCTCTGTTTTGTTCCGGCTGATAAGGGCTTCCTCAATTTCTCCGGGTTCCAGAGCAGGAATTTTAATAAGCTGGCAGCGGCTTAAGATGGTGGGTAGCACCAGTTCTTCATTTTCTGCCACCAGTATAAACAGTGTGTTAGGCGGTGGCTCTTCAATTATCTTCAGCAGTTTGTTGCCTTCTTTGTCCAATTCTTCGGGCATCCACATGATGAGGATCTTGTACTCACTTTCAAAACTCTTCAGGCTTAGCTTCTTGATTATCTCATCACATTCCCGTGCAGTTATTTTCCCCTGACTGTTTTCTTTTTCCTTTATCAGTTCAATCCAGTCGAAGAGGTTGCCATAAGGGTTCAGTTTTATAAACTCCCGCCACTCGGTAATAAAGTCGGTGGCTATTGGTTTTTCCCCCGCCTTTTTGGTAACTGTCGGGTAGGAGAAGTGAATATCGGGGTGAACTAATTGATGTGCTTTAATGCAGGCCGGGCAGGTGCCGCAACTGTCAGTTGTTGGTTGATGTCCCGCCCCAGGCGGGACGGTTACTGGTTCTGGCTCTCCAAACAAAGAAGGGCCTGTATCTGCAGCAGATTTTTGGGGACTACAAACAACATACTGTGCAAATGCAATGGCAAGAGGCAGGGCACCACTTCCTTCTTTACCCAAAAAAAGCAAGGCATGGCTAAGCCGGTTATGCTGTACCAGATCAACCAATTGTTTTTTTACTTCCTGCTGGCCTATGATGTCGGAAAATTGCATACGGAGCGAAAATAAACCATCTGGGTAACAAAAAAGCGATACACTCTTATATATCGCTTTTACAATTTTTATGATGGCGGCATTAATTCATCCATTTCAAAATCTCTTCACTCATTGGTTGAATTTTAGGTGAGAAGGTAGCCACCAGTTCCCCCTTTTCGTTTACAAGAAATTTTCCGAAGTTCCAGGTTACCGGGTCGGCAAAAC
>CALLZY010000002.1 GCA_937858715.1 uncultured Chitinophagaceae bacterium
AGCCCATGCTGCGGCTCCAGAACTCAGGCGATACACCTGTTTGCTTGTTTGCCCAGCCTTGCAGTTTACTTTCATCCCAACCATGATACAGTAAACCTGTCTTTGCATCACGACCATATTTTTCCATGATCACAAACTGGTTGATGATATCGTTAAAATCTGCCGGTTGGTTTTTTACAACTGCATACGCTGCATAAAACGGTTCAATCATGTACAAACCATCGAGCCACATTTGTGATGGATATTTCAGTTTATGCCAAAAGCCACCAGCTTTGTTGCGTGGCTGAATGCTGATCTGGTTACGCAATGTTGTGGCAGCAGTTATATACTTCTGCTCTTTATACAAATCATACAAACGAAGTAATTGTCTGCCGGGAGGAATATTATCACTGTTGTATTCATCCACCACATAAGTACGGATGCCGCCATCGGCAGTAATAAAATGATCAATGATGTGTTTTGTATAATCAATATAAGTCTGATCTTTTGTTAACTGGTGCAGGCGTTCAAACCCCATCAGCACAACGCCAATCTCATAATTCCAGTTTGCTGGACGGTTACCTTCCGGTAATTTATCCTGTTCCAGATGACTGGCATATTTTTTCACCACCATTGAATCTTTGTATTGCTTCATGATGGTGTTTGCCATTTGTTTCGCATATTCGATCTGTGCATTCGCATTGAAAGCAACAATCAACAACAGTAAAACTAGTATTCTTTTCATGATATGCCGGTTTAACTTTTGTGTTCTTTTGTGTCTTCGTGTATTTGTGGTTCAACAGATTTTCTACGCCAGTAATTTGCCAATATACTTCCGCTGATATTCATCCACGGACTAAACACTGCTGCTGCAAGACCAACTGTTCCCAGCTTGCCCATACTTCCTGCAATGCCGCTTGCCATACCTCCGTTCTGCAAACCTACTTCAAATGCAATGGTTCTGCTTGAATTTACATCCAGGCCAAACAAACGGCTGAGCCAGTAACCAAAGAAATATCCAGCTGCATTATGAATCACAGAAGCAATAAACAACAACACACCCACACGCATCAGGTTTTCCCTTCCTGCAGCTGTTGTTACGGTGGTGAAATAAATAATGCCAAACATTGAAATCAACGGCATCAGTTTATCTAATTGCGGAAACCTGTTGTACAATAAATGATACAGAATACCCACCACAACTGCTCCTGCAAAAAAGCCGGAGAGATTGGCCGACTGCAGCACATGTACATCTGTTATATTTTTCTGCAGCAAAGTAACCAGCAATACAATCCACACTGCACTGATTGCTCCAGCAATAAATATTTTTTTGGTTTGTTCTTTTGTTGCACGTTTTAAATAATCGTGCAGTAATGCAGCACCAATAGGAACGAGCACAATCTTTACAATCTCCATCATCATATCCACAAACTTCACTTCAATCAATGTGCCTGCCAATGTTTTCATCAGCAATGGAGTCAGCAATGGTGCAATCAATGTTGCCATCGCTGTTACAATTACACTCAGCACCAGATTTGCTTTCGCCAAATACACCATTACATTACTTGCCAAACCACTGCTGCAACTTCCGATCAAAATAATACCAGCTGCTATCTCCGGTTCAAAATGAAAAACTTTTGTCAACAACAAACCCATCAACGGCATAATCGAAAAATGACAAAACAAACCAACCAGTACACCTTTTCCTGTTGTTGCAATACCGCTGAAATCTTTCAGGCTCATATGTGTGCCCATGCCAAACATCACCAACTGAATGATGACAAGTATTAATGTCTTATCCCGCAAGTTTACACTGCCCCAACTTTTAAATGCTTCAGGAAAAATCATCCCTGCAACAACTGCTGTAATAATCCATGCTGTGTATTGATACCCTTTCAACGATGGCACTGATCCCAAACCAATTGCTAAACTCATGGCCGTAATTAATGCAAAAGGTTTGTACAATGATTCATGCTGCGTTGCAACACCTGCAACAACAAGCACAATACTTAGGAGCGATATGTACAGAAAATATTTCTTCATAACCCCCTTCTCCCTCCCTCTTCCCCTAAAGGGGTGAAGCGGTGCATTAAAATTTTATTCAACTTGATTTCTACCACTTGATCTTTCTATTTTTTATTCAGCAAATTCAATCAGTTAAAACCCGTTGCAAATACAGGGTGCTTCTAAGTCCCCCTTCAGGGGGACTTAGGGGGCCAGTACTGCTTTTAAATACTCCATTGCCACCGGCGGACTGGCCAGTATCGGCACTTTCTTTTCTGCATCAGTTAATGTATCCACCACTCTTGCCATGCTTGCCTGTGCCAATACAATCACATCCACTTCATTTGCCAGTTGCTTTAATGCATCACCCACTTTCTGATCGTGTGCTGCAGCATCACCACTCATCAATGCTTGAAATGCACCTTCGCACAACACGGCTTTCAATTCAATTTCTTTTCCTGCAACTGCAGCTCTTCTTCTCACTAAATCACTTGTCGGATTTAAGGTGGTTGATAAAGTTGCAATCACACCAATCCGTTTTCCTGTCTGTACAGCTTTATCGGCCATTGGCTGATCCACACGCAGCACAGGCACTCCCGTTAACGTTGCTGCAGTTTCAACAGCTGGCCCAATGGATGAACAGGTGAATAAAATATAATCAGCACCAGCTTCCTGCGCTGATGCAGCATAATTCACCACCCGCTTTGATGTATCGGGAGTAAGTGCTCCACGTGCAATGGTGTTCTTGATTAAACTGTCATCCACAATGTTGAATGTTTTCACACCCGGCAGATACTTGCTGCACAACTCTGCAAACACAGGCACTAATGTTGCCGATGTATGTATGAGTCCTAAAGTTTTTTCCGACATCTTTATTTTCGTTTTTATTTTTTATTGAATCAGCGTTCTGATTTCTATTTGACTTCCGTTGTGTCACTCACTTGTACGTTCTGTATTTCTATTCTTCATTTAAAACAAACCAAAATAATCCTCTGCTCCCACCTGTCCGCCTTTAAAGTTCACCTGCAGACCATTCATCTTTTTATCCGATGAATAAGCTTTGCACAAAGGCGCACCACTTACGAATGATGCAATCATTTCAACCGCATCAATATCCATTGCCCTTGCTGCATAACTGCTGGTATCGCCACCGGCAATCACCACACGTTTTAAATGCGAATGTTTCACTGCATGTTTTGCAATAGTACCCAATGCTGTTCCCAGTTTTTCCGATGAAAGATTTTCCGGTTGTTTGGTTCCTGTATGAACAATCACATTTTTCTTTTTCTGTAACAGTACTGCTACATGATTCATGACAGCAGCATCCATCACTTCTTCTTCACAAATCTCAACTGCATCAATAATCACTTCTTCAAAACCATGCTCCTTCGCCCATTCAATCTGCGCAGCAGTAACTGGCGAACAGCTGCCGGAGATCACCAGCAAAGGTTCTGCCTTAGCCGGCTGTTTCCATTCTGTCACTTCATGCAGCAAACCTTTTTTATTCCAATAGTTACCTAATGCTGCTTCCACACCTGAACCTCCAACACTGAAAACTGTTTTACTTTCATCAAGACAATCTATCCATTCACCAATCGCAATCAGTTGTTCTTCATACATCGCATCAATCAACACAACTTCTTCACCTGATAATTTATTCTTCCATTCAGCAACAGGCTGCTGCATCTGCACCAAATCAATCAGTCCAATTTTTTTTGTTGTCTGCTTACCAATATGCAGACGCAGATCACTTTCATCAGCAGGTGTAACCGGGTGTTTACTCATGGATGGATGGCGATCGAGCCGGTAAATATTTCCATTGCTGCCAATGCCCATTCGTGCAAACAAATTTCCAAACACACAATAACGTCCAAGTGATGGTGCACCACCCAATACAGGAATGAATTTATGCTGAAATACTTCAGCACCGCAATCAATTGCTTTACCAATGCTTCCAACAGTTGCGGATGAATCAAACGTAGAGCATACTTTATAATGCACCTGCTTTGCACCGCTTGCTTTCAGTTGCTGAAAAGCCGGTACCAGAATTTTTTCCATTTCCGCAGGCGACAATGATCTTGTTTTGCCAGCCACACCAATAACATCAATATCCTGAAACTGCTTTAACTGTTCTGCTGTGGGCGGTTCAATAAACAACACAGCTTTGGCACCGGCTTTTGTAATAAACTCGAGTGCATCAGTGCTGCCGGTAAAATCATCACCGTAAAATGCGAGTAATATGTTTTGTTTGTTGTTCAAACTCATATTGGTTTTGCTAAGCAGGGCTAAAGCCCTTTTATTCTGTGGCTTTCAATTGCCCCGCCCTTAAGGACGGGGCAATTGAAAATATAATTCATAAGGGCTTTAGCCCTGTTACTTTTACCCAAATTTCTCCACTGCTGCTGCAAACTCTTTGTATTGCTTTGCTGCATCTTCCAGTGTTAATCCATCCACTGCTGCTTTCCAGGCCTGCTGCAACGCAACAACACCAGCAGCCGCTCCCATCGGGTGAGCCATGATGCCGCCACCGGCCATGTACAACAGATCAACTGTTTTTGTTCTTCTGTAAGTTTCAAATGCCTGTCCGCCCCACTGACCAGATGATACAACGGGCACCACTGTTTTATGATCAAACATCTTTGTCAAACATGCTTCAATGGATGCCACCACACTATCATCACTCTCCCAGAATTTATTATCAATACCGTTCACATGCATCTGGTCTGCACCAGCCAGGCGCCAAATTTTTTGATAGGCTTTGTAATCAATTCCCAGTAACGGATGTCTTGTCATCATTCCCCAGCCGTTGCGGTGTGCATGTACAGCAAGCTGTCGTTGATCCATAATTTTTTTTGCACCTGCCAAACCAACACTGTTAATGCTGATCATGGCGCAGGTGCCTCCACTTTTGACAATCTTCTCATAGCGTTGCAGCATTTCATCCACTTCACCGCTGATGTTGAAAGCATACATCACTTTTTTACCCGTCTTATCTGCATGTGCATTGATGACGTTCATTACGGCATCAACACGGTTATTGAAGTTTGAATTGGCAGATGAAGAAAGCAGTTCATCATCTTTTACAAAATCAATTCCTGCTTCAGCCAATGTTTTCACCATCGAAGCTGTTTGTTCAACCGACAAACCAATGGATGGCTTGATGATGGTGCCGATTAACGGACGATCCTGCACACCTGTTAATGTTCTGCAACCTTCAATACCAAAAGCCGGGCCTTTGAACTGGTTGCCGAATGATGCAGGCAGCTCAATATCCATCAGCTTTAAACCGGTGAATTGTGTGATCTCGTATAAATTTCCCTGCAATGTTGAAACCATCACGGGAAGATTATAACCAAAGTTTTCAATGCTCCACGATACTTTTACAATTGCACGGTGATACTTACCATCCTTGCTTGTTGCACCGGGAATAGCAGGTTCGTTAACTGTTTCCAGTACTTCAACTGATTCCACTTTTGCTGCAAAGCGCTGTTTGAGTTCTTCTGTTTCGCCGGGCACTGCTACAAATGTTCCCGACGATTGCTCACCTGCCAAAACCGCTGCTGCCATTTCCGGTGCATACGGCGTTTCGATAAAATATGTTGCTACAATTCTTTCCATGTTATCTCATTAAAGGCAACCAAACAGTCATATCCGATTTGCCACGGTTGGCCCATGCGTAATACGGAATGAGTTTAATGGTTACCGGTTTGAGTTTTGTATTTACTTCTTTGTACAATGTATTGTTCCATTGATTCTGATCGAGCAATCTTGCTTTGCCTGTCAGCGCCATCACATTACCATCGGCTACTTTCATGGCAACAGGTTGCAGTTTGATCGATGCCGGGATCACCACATCAAATACTTTTTGCTGCGGCAGATCATTCGACTCAAGGCAATAAACAATTGGCCCACGCTTCACCGTTACCTGGTTTCTTGTTTCTTCCACCATCGGGTTACTTTCGATGAGTGTAGCTGGCATATCAAGATTCCATTCTAATTTATCGTTTGCATTTACTGCAAGTTCAACAAATCCATTCACGGGTTTTGCTGTAAGCGGTTTTCCGTTTTGCTTTACGGTAAAGCTTTTACACCAGCCGGGAATACGTACAAACAGCTTTGCATTTTTCTTCGACAGTTCTTTTACGTTCATCACAACTGCACCACTCCACGGATAATTCGTTGTTTGTTCCAGTTTGATCTTTGTGCCATCGTGCAGCTCAGTGGCAAGAGTACTACCGCCGTACATATTCACATACAAACCTTTTTCACCAATGCTGTACATGTAATTGTTTACTTCAGCAATAGTACGTACCACGTTCGGCGGACAGCAATTCGATTTGCTGATATAAGGAATACGTCCACCTTCCCAACGCAGATGATAAGGATAGTTTGCTGTTGATGCCAATGGATTTGTGTAGAAGTATTTACTTCCATCCATACTTACACCACTCAATACACTGTTGTATAAAGCAAGCTCAACAATATCTGCATACTTTGATTCACCGGTTAATAAAAACATCCGCCAGTTCCATAATACATTGCCAATGTTGGCGCAGGTTTCGTTGTGTGCACTGAAGTTGGGCAGTTGATAATCCCTTCCATAACTCTGGTGCACTTTCTGTACTGTATCCGGTTTGTACGATGTGCCATCTACACTCACACCATCATACAAAGCACCACAACCACCCGTGATATACATTTTTGTATTGATCACATTGTTCCACATTTTGTTCAATGTGTTCATTAAGGTAGCGTCGCCTGTTTCTGCAAACACATCGGCCACACCTGCAAACAAATAGTTGGCACGCACAGCATGACCAACGACTTTGTTCATTTCACGGAAAGGTGCACGGTCGCTGTTATCGTCTGTTCCATCTACTGTACCACGGATGTTGATGAGATGAATAACGAGATCGAGATATTTCTTTTCATTTGTTGTACGATACAATTCTGTCAACCCCATGTAATGCGATGGGCAAATCGCATTGCGTGCCAGCTCAGGTGTTGCAGTAGCATAAAACCCAATCAGGAAGTCGGCTGCTTTTTTTGCAACGTTGAGCAAGGTAGTTTTACCTGTTGCACGGTAATGCACACAGGCGGCCGTCATTAAATGACCAAAGTTGTATGCTTCAAAACTCAGCTGGTCATCAAACATTTTTTCTTTACCCGAACTTTTTTGTTCGATGATATTTTTGGTGTAGATATATCCATCCTGCTTTTGTGCTTTACCAATCACCGCAATAGCTTCATCCATCCATTTATCCAGCTGCGGATTTTTGGTGGCTGCATACATCGCTGCAACAGCTTCCATTGTTTTGTAAAAATCACCATCATGAAAAGATGGGCCACGGAATTTTCCTGTATCCAATCCTGCAGCAATCCTGAAATTTTCAAACGAAAAGCAGAAATCCTTGCTGGTATAGGTTTGCCACAACTGAGGCAGCATTGCATCACGGCACACAGCAAAACGTTCGGCCCAGAAACCTTTTGTCCAATGCACATCACTCACACCTACACCGGTAAGCTTTGCATAACTGCTGGCTTGTGTATTGACTAATGCCGTTTGTGCATTTATGTTCTGCGATAACAGAATGATTGTTACAATTAAATATTTTTTCATTTTATGTTTTTTGCCACAAAGACTCAAAGACTGAAAGAACACAAAGTAAATTTCTCTGTGCTCCCTGTGTCTCCGTGGTTATAAAATATATTGAACAGTATAACTCTTTCCTATCTCCACGATCAATTCATAATGATCATTTCCCTTATCAACAATAGTTCCTTCCTTACAAACCGGTTTTGTTTTGCTGCTGAATTTCAACACACCTGCTCCGGCTGCACCTGTAATTTGTATTTGCGTTGTACTTACATACAATTCAATTTCACCTTGTGGTGTTGGTATTTTTCCCTGCATCCATTCAAGACCTCCAAGATTTGGTTCCACCACATAGTTTGCATAACCGGGTGCTGTTGGTTTTACACCTAAATAATATTTACCCAGCAAATACAACGGGCTTGCACCCCATGCATGACATAAACTTTTTCCAAACTCACGCCCATACATAGCATAATGTTCAACACCTTGTTTGGAAGGATTGTATTCTTCCCAGAAACTTGTTGCACCGAGTTTCAGCATGCCGCCCCAGTAATCTTTCATCTCTTTCAATACGTAGCTCTGTTCACCCATGGCACACAATGCTTCCAGTTCATAGAAACGCATGTAAGGTGTGGTGATCTTTTGAATATCATCATTCAGCAACACCGAAGTTTTCACCTGGTTCTTTTGCTGCTGGTTAAAATAATCGAAGAAGATGGAAAACATATTGGCATAACGTGTAACATTTTCTGTTTGCTTGCCATTAACACGGCTGTGCACCAGTGCATGCTTTTGATCGTTCCAGTAAATGTCAAAAAGTTTTTTGCGCATATCAGCAGCTAATGTGTTGTATTGTGTTGCTGCATCTTTATCATCAGTAATGTTTGCACACAAAGCCATTGTTTCAAGACTGCGTGCAAGCAGCAACTGTTCAAAACTCACTTCACCTTTTTTGCTGAGTCCGGCAGCCCAGTCAATAAAAATCCAGTCGCCGGACATCCATTCCATTAGTCCATCTTTATTTCTTCTTGCTAAAACATAATCCATCAGCGTTTTCATACGATCATAGTTCTGTGCAATAAAGTGCT
>CALLZY010000003.1 GCA_937858715.1 uncultured Chitinophagaceae bacterium
ACAGAGATATTCATCAGTTGCGCAATTTCTTTTGTGGAAAGATTCATCCTCAGGTATGTACAAAGTTTTACTTCATTGCCGGTAAGGGTTGGGTGTTTTTCTTTTAGTTTCAGTATGAAATCGCCATTGACTTTGTCAAAGTGTTTAGAGAAATTCTCCCATTCCTGATCAATGTTCTCATCTTCATTCAGCGACTTAATCATTTTCTTAAGTTCATTAATGGCTTGCTCGTTATCCAGTTTCTTCATTACATGTGATAGCTCACCTTTCACCTTTGTAAGCAGTTCTCCTTTTTTAGCAAGGTGCATTGCTGAAGAAGCCAGTTCTGTATTCTTGTAAGTGATTTCAGAAGCCAGCTTTTCATTTTGAAGTGTAATAAGTTCACTTTCGGTTTTGTTTATTTCCAGTTCGTGGATATACCGGAGTTTTCTTTGCTCCTCTTCGAATTTTTGTTTTTGTTTTTTGAATTTATTCTTTTGCCATTTATAACCAAGGAAAAAACTGCTTACAATAAGGAGCAGGTAAAACAAAATAGCAAGATTTGTCTGATACCATGGGGGCATAATTCTGAAGCTGTACGATGCCACTTGTGATTCATTTCCGAGGTTATTTCTGACTTTTACCTCAAAAACATAATTGCCGGCATGAAGATTAGTATATTCCTTTTCTGTTCTGTTGCTCCATTCGCTCCAGTTTTCTTCAAAACCTTTTAACCGGTAACTATATTCAAGATTAGATTGGTAGCCATAAAGTGGTGATGAGAATTCAAAGCGTATTGTTTTCCAGTTGTGCTTAATGGCTGGTAAAGCTTCATGGTCCTGCTGCTTCTCTGTCCCGGAAATATTCATGTAACCGCCAAAAACAGTACTGTCTGTTTTGCTGTTATTGATTCTCACTTTTCTTATCTGTACAAACAAAGTGGGTACGGTCTTTTTATATTTTTCATAGTTAATATGGTAGAACCCTTTTTCGCCTCCAAGAAAGATATTATTAATGTCAGTTGAATAAATATTCTCAAACCCGCTGAGCATTTTGTTATTGAGCTCCGGCAAAAAAGTTACAGAAGGCTTTCCTGTTGAGAAATCAATAACTCCAAGATTTTTTTCATGAATGAACCAAATATTACCTTCTGTGTCTTCCTTCAGATAACGGATGCTCTGAGTTCCTAATAAATCACGGTAAAATGAAGATGGTTCAAAAAAGTCTTTTCCCTGATTGTAAATATAAACCCCGTTTTCAGTGCCTACCAGCACTTCGTTTTTAATCTTAAATATATGGTTATTTAGCGCAGATGGTAATCCCTGTTTATCAGTATAAAGTTTAAAAGAAGTAGCGAATGATGTATCTCCTGATAGCTTATAAACACCGTGATATGGATGGGATACCCATATCTGACCGTTTTTATCTATGGTTATATATCTTGATGATTCTGTAAAATTCCTGATAGGATCGGATGCCGAAAAGGAATTGTTTTGAAAGGCCAATGGTATGATTCCTTTGTACGTTCCGGCTATTACTTTTTGCGATGGAAATACAGATGAAAGCGGTACAAAATTCCAAATCCCTCCTGCGCCAGATACAAATTGGCTGGCTTTGTTCCCATTAACTATATATGCTCCTTCGTGATGCCCGAGCAGAAGTTTTCCGTTGATTTCTGCCACACCCCAGGTTTGCCCTGTTGTATTTTGCACAGGTTCAAAAAAGCCTTTTGAAAAACTGAGATCTTTCAGATTTTGTACAGCCACCCGAAAAAGACCAGCAGACGTGCCGGTGTACAGATATTTGTCGTAAATAATTGATGTATAACCCGAGCCATCATGCAGATTTGGGTTAATGTGTTTTATAGCACTGTTGTATGCAACGTAGTCAATGCCGTTATCAAGGCCCAACCAGAGGTTTTTTTGTTTGTCAAGAAAAATACTCAGCACATTGTTATTCTGGAGACCTTCTGTTTTTGTGAACTGTTGGATTAAAAGTCCTGTATTGTCTAATATATATACACCGCCATGGCTTGTGGCCAATGCAATTGCGTTTTCATTAATTTTTGCTGCACTGTAGATTCTGTCGTTTTCGAATTTGCTGGTAATTTCTGAATCAAACTTTATGATACTCTTGTCTGGGGACAGGATATAAATTCCGTTCTTTATTGTGGTTACCAGGACAGACCTGTCCCGAAATGGGAGTATTGCTGAGATGTAATCGTTGTTGGCGATGACATTATTTGTAACTATTGGAGTCCAAACGTTATTTTCATAACTGAAAAGTCCGTTTTTGTAATCCTGGGCGAAAAGCCTGCCATCACAAATAGCCATAAACGTCCACTCTGATTTGGCTGGGAACACAGAAATGGACCCGTTGCTAAGCTTAAAAATCTTATTTGGACAACGGAAAAAGACATCTTTTTTATAGCTGCAGATGTCCCATACATCCCCAAAGGACCATCGGTCTTTTTCAGGAATTGAGTTTATAAGCGAAGTGTATTGAAGTGTTCCGTTGTGAGCCGGAGTGAAAAAACCTAATTCGTCTTGTCCCCCAGTATAAATTCTGTTTTCTTGGGTGATTTCAATTGAACGGACAATTGTTTTATTTGGTAGTGGGTGCAGGTTCCAATATTTGCCATCAAAACTCAAAAGTCCTTCATTATTGGCTAAATAGATGATGCCGTTGTAATCCTGCTTGATATCCCAGCTTTGGAGGCCGGCTTTATAGTCCTGTTTAGTGTAGTTGACAATATCAGGGAGGCCTATAGTATTTTGCCCGAAGGAGGAAAACCAGTAAAAAAGCATAGTTACAAGCAAGCTCCTCTTCATATAGCCGTATTTTTTTTGTGAAAGTAGGAAAAATGAATTGATGTAGTATTGATGTATATTAAAATATTCAAAATCAAATAATTAGATTTTGTTGATGTAGTATTGAAGTGGTATTTAATTAGCAAACAGGGTTCCGCTTTTATATATTTGCTTCGAATTTTTCAAACCAAAATGTTTGCTATATGAACTCTAAAACTGCAACTCTATGTCTGCTTTTTTTGCTAAGTAGTTTCATGCAAGTGGCAGTTGGGCAGGGCCTGACTGTTTCTGGAACTGTAAAGAAAAAAAGTACCAGCGAACCTCTTGCCGGAGCTACAATTTCGGTAAAAGGCACAAAAACGTTCACAACAACTAATTCAACCGGGCAATTTACCATTTCGGCAAAGGCTGGCGATGTTCTTGCTGTTACTTACGCAGGGATGACGCCTTACGAGTATAAAGTACTCGGGGCCGGTCCTGTTGAAATCCTGATGGAAGAAAGTGCTGCTTCAACACTTGCCGATGTGGTGGTGGTTGGTTACGGCACTCAAAAAGTCACCAAGGTTTCCGGAGCCATCTCCACAGTAAAGGGAGCTGATATCGAGAAACTGAGGCCTGTAAGGGTTGAAGAAGCTTTGCAAGGAAGGGCCTCAGGTATTGTGGTGGTCAACAGCGGTACACCGGGTGCCAAGCCAACTGTATTGGTTAGGGGTATTCCTTCATTTTCTGGTACCGATCCGTTGGTGATTATCGATGGCGTACCTCAGTCGCTGACTGACTTTAATTCAATAAATGCTGCCGATATTGAATCTATAAACTTGTTGAAAGATGCGGCAACCACAGCTATCTATGGTGTGAAGGGTGGTAATGGTGTTATTGTGGTAACTACAAAATCGGGTCGCAAAAATCAAAAAACAGATATATCTGTAAGCAGTAACTACGGAGTGCAGGAAGTGATGAATACTCTGGGAGTGCTGAACGCCACAGAGTATGCTGCCATGCTTAATGAAGGGAGCACAGTTTCAGGTGGAAATATTATTTTCTCTGATCTGTCGCAACTGGGTGCCGGAACAGACTGGCAGAAAGAAGTTTTTAAAAGAGCATCTGTACAAACGCATAATATTACAGCGAGAGGCGGTGGTGAAAAAGTGTCTTATTTTCTTTCTGCCGGATATCTCAACCAGGGTGGTATTGTTGGCGGCAATGACAAATCAAGATTTAGCAGGGGAACCGTTACTGCCAACCTGACGTTTGATCTTTCAAAGAAAGTAAAACTTATCCTGAACACCACTGGAGTTATCCTTGATGGTAAAGGAATACAGGAAAATTCTTTCAACAGTATTTTGGGCAGTGCCATCAATTTCGATCCTACTGTGCCTGTTTACAATACAGTGCCTAATACTGTTGGTACCTACGGCTACAGCAATCTCATTCTGTCCGAAATTTTCAATCCGCTGACGAAACTGGAAAATACATATAATAAAAATGTGGGTAATAAATTATATGGTAAAGCAGAACTGCAGTATGATGTACTGAAGAACCTGAAATTATCTTCCCGTTTTGGATATACCAAATATGACGGAAACTCAAAATCATTTACTCCTCTTGTTTTCTACGGGCCATTAAATGTTGAGAACACCATGAAGGCAGATGGATCCACTGTTGTGGATACGTTGAGAGATGCTAACACCGGTGCAATATTATCTATAATGCCAAGACACAACAGTGTGTCTCATGAAAAGACCAGTAACTTTAATTTCACATGGGAGTCTTTCGCTAACTATAATTTTAACATTAAGCAAGACCATCATTTTGAAACAGTACTTGGTTTCTCAATGGCAAAGACTTCAGGAAATGCAGCTGGTGCCAGCCGCCAGGATGTTCCTTTTAATTCCTGGGAGTTTGCTGATTTTACTGCTGCAACAGGAAGCATCACTCCAACCAACTCAAATGCTTTGAGTGGTTACTATTACCAGTATTTCAGAAGAAACCTCTCCTATTTCTCAAGGATCAACTACGATTACCAGGAGAAATACCTCGCATCATTTACTGTACGCAGGGATGGTTCCTATGCTTTCGGTAAAGAGAATAAGTATGCAAATTTCTATTCCGGTTCAGTGGGTTGGGTAGTTACAAAAGAAGATTTCTTTAAGTCTGATTTCATTGATTACTTAAAAATCCGCGGAAGCTATGGTTCAATCGGAAATGAAAATGTTGACCCGCAATTTGTTGGTATTGTAACTGGAGGGCCAAGCTACGGATCTACTGCCAACAGTAATGGATACAATTTCAATAATGTCTTTTATCCTGGTTCAACTGTTGGTTCCGCAGCAAACAACGCATTGCGTTGGGAGAAGCAATTGCAACTTAATGCAGGTTTTGATATTACCTTCTTTAAAAGAAAGTTCTCTTTAACAGCAGATTATTTCCAAAAAGAGGTTGATGGTCTGTTGTTCACTCCGTCTGCTTCATTATATCTCGGTACTGTACCTATTCCAACAGCGAATATTGGTTCTACAAAAAGCAATGGTATAGACCTTGCACTTACTTACAATGAAACAATCAGAAAGGCTCTTCGCCTTACAACTTCATTGTCTTTCACAACTGCCAAGAATGAAGTGACTGCAACTAACAGCGATGGAACAGCAAGAATTCTGGGTGGCAGTTATTTTAACGGGCAATCACAGACGGTTACAGTTTTTGAAAAAGGACAAACCCCCGGTTATTTCTATGGGTTTAAAACAAATGGCCTTTTCCAGACGTACGATGAAATTGCTGCCAGTGCCACACAGGCAGGCGCAAAACCTGGAGATATCCGTTTTGTTGACATGAATAAAGACGGAGCTATCACAGATGCCGATAAAACAAAGATCGGAGATCCGTTCCCTGATTTCACAATGGGATGGAACCTGAACCTGGAGTATAAGAATTTTGACTTCACATCGTTTGCTTATGCTTCTGTTGGAAATGAAGTGTACAGGGCTTACGAAAGAAACGCCATTTATACTAATAAGGACAGGAGAATCTTAGCAAGGTGGACAGGAGCTGGTACGACAAACGATGCTAAAAACCCCAGGTTCACTTTTTTAGATGATAACAGCAATATCAGGGTTTCTGACAGGTACGTAGAGGATGGATCATTTATTAAAATTAAAAACCTTCAGTTAGGTTATACGTTGCCTTCTTCACTTACAGGAAAGGTATTTAGTAAGCTCAGGGTTTATGTTCAGGTTAAAAACGCATTCACTTTGACAAAATACACCGGATTTGATCCTGAGATATCTGGCGGAATACTTGATACAGGTATTGACAGGGGTGCTTATCCCCAGGCCAGAACTTATTCTGTAGGACTTGATATCAAACTGTAATTATCAATAATAAACTTATTATAAAATGAAAACATTATTTATAAAATCGCTGATCTTCTTTATGGCAGTAATATCGCTGTCATCCTGTAAGAAATGGATAGATTACGATCCGCATGATGATTTCAGGATAACTGAACTTGACTACCTGAAGTCAGAAACAGATTATCGCACCATGGCCATCAGTGTTTATACACCCCTG
The DNA here is from genome assembly GCA_937858715.1 of uncultured Chitinophagaceae bacterium. Classification (GTDB taxonomy): domain Bacteria; phylum Bacteroidota; class Bacteroidia; order Chitinophagales; family Chitinophagaceae; genus JJ008. The sequence continues at coordinate 6,357 of CALLZY010000003.1, forward strand.
CAGTGGATTAACCAGGCTGTTGTTATCGGAGAAATTGCATCCGACAATGCAGTTAGTGGTGGCGAGAACGCATCAGATGTGCTTTCATTACAGCAAATAGACGACTATACACATACTCCTAATAATTCTGCTCTTACTGAATTATGGCAGGCAGCTTATGAAGGAATTAACAGGGCAAACTATATGCACCAGTATAAGGGTGCTAATCCGGCTGGGCA
>CALLZY010000004.1 GCA_937858715.1 uncultured Chitinophagaceae bacterium
GTGTAAGAAAAAGAACCGGTGTAAAAACAATCTTTCACACTCATAATATCGAATATCAGCGTTTCAAATCTCTCGGAAAATGGTGGTGGCCCATACTGAAAGTATATGAGAAATGGGCATTCAAAAAGGCAGATACCTTATTCTTTATTGCACCTGAGGAAAAGAGTTTTGCTGTTAACCAATGGAAAATTAATCCCGCAAAGTGTAAAACAGTGCCTTTCGGTGTTCCGGTAAAAGAAAACCCTGCTGACAGGGAAGAATGCAGTACTAAAGTAAGAGCATTGCATCAAATTTCTCCGGAAGAAAAAATATTATTGTTTAATGGCCTGCTTTCTTACCAGCCCAACCTTGATGCACTGAAATATATTTTGGATCACATAAATCCTCTTCTTGAGAAGGCAGTTGATTTTCGCTACAGGATTGTAATCTGCGGCAAAGGCCTACCATCTGATATGAATGAGCTAAAGAATTATCAATCGCATAATGTGGTGTATGCAGGATTTGTGGATGATATAGAAATGTACTTTAAGGCTGCGGACATCTTCCTGAATCCTGTACAAACAGGTGGCGGTATCAAAACCAAAATGGCGGAAGCAATCGCCTATGGCACAACAGTGGTTGCAACTGAAAGCGGTGCGGCAGGCATTGAAAGAGAAGCCTGCGGAGATAAATTAAATGTCGTTCCAAACAGTGACTGGAAAAATTTTTCGGAAGCAGTAGTGAAGGCTTCTTCTGTAAGAACAGCTACACCTGCTTCTTATTATAAAACATACTATTGGGGAGAGATAGCGAAGAGTGCTGAAGAAATGATGTGATGAATCCTGCTACTTTTCCACTTTAAGCTTAAACCCATCTTTTATTCCTTGCACCAGTTTCTTTTTCCCTTGTTTGTTGTATTTGAGCCAAAAAGCCAGTCTTGAAAAAAACATATAACAAAGAGAGAAATATCGGTAAAAGCCTCTGAGGTTTTTACGGATGAAATAAATCTTGTTCCTAGCTGAATAGTAAATGTAAAATCCAGAATCCCCACCAGAAGATGATGATACTTTATGCAGGATATTCAAGGCTGGCTCATAATATATAGTAAAACCTGCCTTTATTGCCCTGAAAACAAAATCTGTGTCATCATAATACGCAAAATACTTATCGTCCATTAATCCCACTCTATCAAACACGTTTTTTTTAACCAGCATAAAACAGGTTGGAGCGTATGTTATATGCTTTGGTTGATTGTATTTTTCAGCGTCTTCTTTGTTATAGCCATAATGAACGCCCAAAGCCCTCCATTTGTCCATGTAACCTCCGGCCATCCACAATTTACGGCTATCATAATAAAATATTTTGGGTACAATCAGCGGTTCATTCTTTTCATCAGCAATTGATAATAACCTGCTGAATACATGTGGCTGATCAAACTCAATATCGTTATTCAGTATCAGTATATGAGAACACCCGTCCTGCAGTGCTGCCTTAATGCCAATATTGTTTCCGGTGGCAACACCCACATTTCCGCCCGACTTTATGTGCCTGAAAGAAGTAACAGCGAATTGTGTCGCACAGACTGCAATACAATTATCTGTCTGTTCACAAGCAGAGTTATCAACGAGATAAAGAATATAGTGGGAGAAATCCTGCCGGGAAATGCTTTCGAAAAAACCAGGAAGCACATCATCACTGTTATATAAAACGGTTACAAGTCCGATAGTAGCCATAGCAGTTATTTCATTAAGCCTTTTTCTTTCATCTCTTTTATAGATTCATCATAACGGGAAGAAGTAACAGATTGTGTATTTACCCAATCTGCAAACCGGCTTAGCCCATCTGCAAAAGTTACAGCAGGCGCAAAACCCAGCAGCTGCTTAATCTTTGTCAGGTCTGCATAATTATGCCTGATGTCGCCCAACCTGTAATTTCCTGAAACCTTCACAGGTGTTTCTGCATTATATAAACGGATGAGTAGTGCCGCTACTTCAGAAACGGTTGTGGGCACACCTGTTCCCACATTAAACACCTGACCAGCAGCTTCTGGGTTCTCTATACCAAGCCATGTCGCTTTTACCACATCTGAAATAAAAACAAAATCACGGCTTTCCTTTCCGTCTTCAAAAATGTTAATTGCTTTTTCGGTCTTAATCAATGTCGAGAAAATAGAGAGAATACCTGTGTATGGATTTCTGAGTGACTGACCAGGCCCATAAACATTCTGGTAACGAAAAGCTACTGGCTCTATTCCAATAGCAGGACAAACAGTCATTACCATCTGCTCCTGGTTGTATTTGGTAATTCCATAAACGGATGAAGGATGTATTTTGGATTCCTCATCAGTGGGCAACAATTGCAATGGAGAAATTGCGCCGGGATAGGTCACCTCAAAATTTCCTTTATCCATTTCTGAAGCCGTCCGGTGTTCAGGATAAACATTGCCCAATTGCTGAGAATAATATTTTCCTTCACCATAAATGGCACGGGACGAAGCCACCACTATTCTTTTGACAGCGGTTTTCTTGTTAGCCAAAATATCAAGCATCAAAGCCGTACCGCCAATGTTTACATCTGTGTAATGGCTGATTTGATACATGGATTGTCCTGTACCTGTTTCTGCAGCAAGGTGAACTATTATTTCATTATCTCCAATTGCTGTTTCCCAGTCGCTCCGGCTTGTTACGGTTCCCCTGATGAAGTTGACTTTGTCCTTAATGGAATTATATAAAGGAGAATTCTCTTCCGGATTAAAACCATGAATCTGCTCAGAGAGATTATCCAGTACAGTTATCGCATAGCCTTTTTCTATAAGAAATAAAGAAAGGTTTGAACCTATAAATCCGGCACCGCCGGTAATCAGAATTTTTTTGTTACTCATGACAGAAAATTTCCCAGCTTATCCGTTTTACACCATTGTTTTGTTTCAAAATTATACCGCTTAATGATAACTGCTGGTGCGCCAACAGCCACACAAAAATCGGGGATGTCTTTAGTTACAACTGAATTTGCACCGATAACAGAGTTCTTTCCTACAGAAGCGCCTATAACACATACATTTTCGCCAAGCCAGGCCCCATCCCCAATAATTACCGGGTTTACCTGTTGAACAGGCTGATCAATCACCGGCTGAGTAATATCAGCATGACCATGAAGATTATCACTCAAATAGACTTTATCGGCCATCAGCACTTTATGGCCTACTTCAATTTTTGATGTGGCATAAATGTGGCAGAATCTTCCAATATAAGTACCATCCCCAATGTGAAGCTGTGCATTAATATTACCAGTAAGCGGTTCACAGGCCAGCCATCCACCTGTATTTATATAAACTTTGTTACCAATAAATACCCTTTTATGCCCGTCAATCGTCGCCCTTATCAAGCGGCTACGGGTGCCTATACCTCCTAACAACATTTTATAGGTTGGGTAGGTAAAAATGTAGTATAACAGCAGCCTGATTTTTTTCATTGGTGTAGTGTAAATATTCGTTGGAAAGGTAAACATTTTCCGAAAAAGGTTGCCCTAATCCTCCGTGATGAAACGTAAATACACAAAATCAGGTTACTTTTGAGCCAAGTTAAAAATGAATGGTTTGAATATTTTCCAACGGCTATACATTGCAGTATTTAAAGGAGACGCAAAAAGAAAACTTTTCAGCAAAGCCCTTTCCAAATTGCCCCCACCTGAATTGTATCCAAAAACAGAGGCAGATGCAGTACACTTTAAGCATTTTGGACTCATTGGTGATATCATTTATGCCATCCCGGCCATGAAGGCACTTGCCGGTAATAAAAAAATTCACCTCCACCTTCAAATCAACCAGGATTCTTTGTACAGCAAAGGGATGAAGCACCACAACCAGGGAAAAATCCTTACTGAAAAAAGTGTGGAAATGCTGGCTCCGCTCCTGCTCTCACAACCTGAGTTTGCAGTTTGCGATATTCTTACAAGCCAGAAAATTGATTACGACCTGGACGAATTCAGGAAATATCCTTTTGATTATAACACAAATCATATCTGCCGCTGGTATTTTCATATGTATGGTATTTCAGCAGATTTGGGCAAACCCTGGCTCAATGTTGAACCTGATAATTCTTATAAAGACGAAATTGTTATTGCCCGCAGCTTCCGTTACCGGGCACCGGGAATCAGCTATGATTTTTTGAAACAGTACCCAAACATCACTTTTGTTGGGCTGAAAGAAGAATATGAAGACATGAGAAAAGCAATTCCGGATTTAAAACATAAATCGGTTTCAAATTTTCTGGAGTTTGCTAAAATAATTGCAGGTTGCAGATTCTTCATCGGAAACCAATCATTTCCATTTGCCGTAGCCGAGGCGCTGAAAGTTAGACGGATACTGGAACTGTGTTTTGAATGCCCGAATGTGATCCCTGAAGGGAAGGATGCCTATGATTTTTGTTACCAGCCGCAATTTGAAAAGATTGTGAGAGAAATGTACTATAGATAGAAATCAAAGATTTTCCTTTTCAATGTCAAAAAACTGTTTAGCCAGTTCATCATCATTCTCATGAAAAATACAAATATCATAGTATCCAATAAGATTTTTGGGAGATGAAGCATAATCATGTAAACCTGTAACTTCTTCTTTGTTTTTCAAAGAAGTTACTAATATCAATGCCCCCTTATGATCAAAAAAAGCAATTTTATTATATCCATAATCAACATAAGATAAGAGAGTTGAAATACCATCTTCATTTATGGTAATCATATTTTGCCTGTTGTACTCAAAAAACAATACTGGTTTATGTTCTCTAATTACATTGGATGCTCCACGCAAAACAATTGTATCAAATCCTTCTACATCAACCTTGAGCAATTTGATATTCTTAGAGAAGAAACTGCCTGTTTCAATCACTTCATCTAAAGTTTTGAACGAAACCTGCTTACCATTATTGGAATTAGGAATTACTGTAGCATTCCACCCACTTTTCTCAAATTCAACCTTTATATCCTGTGTCTTCTCACTTAAAAAAGTCTTAATGATAGATACATTTGAAAATAGTTTGACATTCTTCTCAAGGTAGCTATAAGTGACATCATCACCTTCAATACCTATTATTGGTATTTCAACTTCTGATTTAACTACGGCAATTGTATCACCAACATTTGCTCCTACATCAATCAGATACATATCTGGGTACTTGCTGAAAATCACTTTTGCCAGCCGACCGAACGAGACATTTAGGTCAGGGTAAATTTTGTAATTAGCTGCTTGAACATTGTATCCGGGCATAAGAATCTCAAATTTCCCAACCTTCACTAAAACATCTTTATTTGTTTTGGGAACATAAGGAACTCCGGTTTTGATTATATCATAACCGTATCTTTTCAAAAAATTTCTGATTAGCTCTTTCATAAAATTGAAATATTTTAAACTACCGCCTCTGTTTTTCTCACATTTACATCAGTATATTCGCCAACTAAACATTAATCATGGGCTTTTCAATCAAAAGTCAGGCTAAAAAAATTCTGACGAGTGTTTTTTTCCCACATGTCCGCAGAAGCTACTCTCAAAGTGGCGAAGATATAATTATTAGCGATTTGTTTAACCGCCTGAACTTAAAAGAACCAACTTACCTGGACATTGGTTCAAACGACCCTGTATCACTGAACAATACCTACAGGCTTTATCTTAGAGGCGGGTCAGGCGTTTGCGTTGAACCTAACCCAGTTTTATGTGAAAAAATAAAAAGAAAGAGAAAAAAAGATATTTGTATAAATGCAGGTATCGCATTCGATGACAGGAAAGAAGCTGATTTTTATATTTTTCCTGAGAAATTCAGCGGCCTTAATACTTTTTCAAAAGAAGAAGCCGACTTCTGGGAACAGGAAGGGAATCAAGAAATAGGGAAGCATAAAGTGGAAAAAATTGCTAAAATGAATTTGCTGGACATAAATGAGATTATGGGTCAACATTTTTCCCCTCACCCGAATCTGGTCTCTATCGACGTTGAAGGCTTTGATTTTCAAATACTCAAAAGGATTGATTTCACAAGATTTCAACCAGAGGTTTTTTGTATTGAGACATTAGGCTTCATTGAAAATAACAGGGAGATTAAGAAAACTGAAATAATTGATTTCTTTATACCGCACCAGTATTTTGTATATGCTGATACTTATATCAACACAATTTTTTGCAGAAAGGAGAGCTATCCCATTTTGAAACACTAAATGCACTCACAAATCCCTAATAACCTCCAAAAACTTTTCCATTCCTTTTTTCTTCTCGCTATCTAACCGGTAGCTGAGATGCGCTGTATAGTATCGCTTTAAATCAAAAACCTCATATGGATTTTCTTCTACAATCTGGTCAATAATTTCAAGACCGGCTTCATTCGCTTTATCAAAAAGTAAAATAAAATCTTCCGGAAGGTGACGGATACTTATCCATGCAGCAAAAACAAATGGCAATCCGGTAAACTTCTTCCATTCTGATCCCAGGTCATATATGAAAGATGACCTCCTGCGCTGTTCCAGGGCCCTGTCTCCTATTACAAGCCCTGCTGTTGTTCCGCTTATCCGATTCCTGAAATCTTCACTTTCGG
>CALLZY010000005.1 GCA_937858715.1 uncultured Chitinophagaceae bacterium
GCGACCAGGTTTTTGTAAAGGATGGTGAACGTTGCTGGTTTGTAAAACTGAGCGACATCCGCCTTTTTGAAAGTGTGGGCAACTATGCCAAAGTTTTCTTTGGAACTAACAAGCCTTTAATTTTAAAATCACTTAATGCTCTGGAAGAGAGATTAGACGAAAAGGTTTTTTTCAGGGCTAATCGTAAGCATATCATTAACCTGCGGATGATTGAAAAGATAGAGCCTTACTTTAACGGGGGTTTACTGCTCGAGTTAAAAGGTGGCGAAAAAATAGAGGTAAGCCGCAGGCAAACGGTAAAGTTTAAAGAGATGATGAGTTTGTAATGTGAACGTCAATAGTTAATTAATAAAGGGTTGAATTTTCAGCCCTTTTTATTTGAAAGGACTTATGCCTTCACTGGCACACTGTGTACGGCATCACTCATTTCCTTAATCAGCGATGGATCTTTTTCAATGGCATTACCCACTACAATTACATCAGCACCGGCTTTGCAGTTCAGGTAGGCCTTTTCGGGGGTGATAATGCCGCCTCCTACAATCAGCGGCGCTTCAATATTATCGGCAACTGCTTTAATCATGCCTTCTGTAATCGGCCTTTTGGCACCACTGCCTGCATCCATGTAAATCAGTTTCATGCCCAGCATTTCTCCGGCAAGTGCAGTGCACATGGCAATATCATTTTTGTCAGAAGGGACAGGGGCTGCATTGCTTATGTAAGAAACGGTGGTTGGAGCACCTCCATCTACCACAATATAGCCGGTAGGCATTATCTCCAACCCGCTTTGCTTTACAAACGGAGCTGAAACCACATGCTGACCAATCAGCAATTCAGGGTTACGGCCTGATATTAAAGAAAGGTAAAGTAAGGCGTCAGCGTATTTGCTTACCTGCGACGGACTGCCGGGAAAAAGCAACACCGGCAGGTTGCAATTTTGTTTTATGTGCTGCACACATTCGTCTAAGTGGTTAGAGATAACAAGGCTGCCGCCCACCAAAAAGTAGTCAACCCTGGCCGAAACTGACAGACCAATCAGTTCTTCCAATACAGAAGTATCAACCTTATCAGGATCGATAAGTACGGCAAAAGATTTTTTGCCCTGCTCTTTCTTAGCTTTCAGATCTGTATAAATTGCCGATTTCATCCTTGCGGGTTGGTTGGTGCAAAAATGCGAAAAACTTTCCGCATTGCCCATTATTTCAGTGTGTTAAAAAGTGGGTTTTAGCCTAATAGAAAAAGAATAATTTAAGGAAAAGCATGTGCTATGTCAGGGTGTTTGGTTTTCCCACAGGAATATCTGTTTTGTTAGCTGACAAAGACAATCAGTTTCAAAAAAACTGAGTTTCATTGGCGAAAAAAATATTTAGTGGCCGGGCACTAATTTTCCAAAAAAAATTTCCCCTCAAACTGTTTTTATGTGTGCAAAATCGGCCAGATGCACTGCTGGCGGGCTTTAGGGGTTTTTCCACTTTCCTTTTCCACAGAATGTGAATATTTCAAACTATGAATTATGAGTACTTAAAAATATTTTCGTCATGGACGTTAACAAATACTGAGAGTTCTAACCCCAATAAATTCGTTTTTTAGTTATGGCTACCAAAACCAAAGCATCCGCAAAAAGCGGCTTGCAGTTCAGTCGTCGCTTTACACGGGACGATATAAGTGTGTATGAGATGTTTGAGTATGATTACCGCACCTCTGTAATCCGAAACCCAAGCGGCGAAACTGTGTTTGAGATGAACAATGTGGAAGTACCCAAACAATGGAGCCAGATTGCTACCGATATTCTTGCACAAAAATATTTTCGTAAGGCAGGTGTGCCGCAGCCAGATGGCAGCCTGGGGAGGGAAACTTCGGCCAAACAGGTAGCCCATCGTATGGCCAATGGCTGGAAAGCCTGGGGTGAACGTTACGGCTATTTCGCATCAGAAAAAGATGCTCAGATTTTTTATGAAGAACTGGTGTACTCAATCCTGAACCAGATGGCTGTTCCTAACAGTCCTCAGTGGTTCAATACAGGATTATATGAAAGCTATGGTATAACCGGTAAGCCGCAAGGCCACTATTATGTTGACCAGAACGATGGACAACTTAAAAAGTCGCAGAATGCTTATGAACGTCCTCAGCCCCATGCCTGCTTCATACTTAGTGTGAATGATGACCTGGTAAACGAGGGCGGTATTATGGACTTGTGGGTTCGTGAGGCAAGAATTTTCAAATATGGTTCTGGTGTTGGAACGAATTATTCCAACCTCCGTGGCGAGGGTGAAAAGCTGAGTGGTGGTGGCAGTTCTTCAGGCCTGATGAGTTTCCTGAGAATTGGTGACCGGGCAGCAGGCGCTATCAAAAGCGGTGGCACTACCCGCCGTGCGGCAAAAATGGTTTGCCTTGACTTAGACCATCCTGAAATTGTTGATTTCATAAACTGGAAGGTAGAAGAAGAAAAGAAAGTGGCGGCCTTAATTGCTGCCGGTTATCCTTCCGGGTATGAAGATGAAGCATATAAAACAGTAAGTGGTCAGAATTCTAACAACTCCATCCGTATTCCTAATTCATTTTTTGAAAAATTGGAGAAAGATGAAGACTGGGAACTGAAAGGCCGCATGGATGGCAGGGTAATGAAAAAAATTCCTGCCCGTGAACTCTGGAACCAGGTAGCTTATGCTGCATGGCGCTGTGCCGACCCCGGAACACAATACGATACGACAATCAACGAGTGGCATACTTGTCCGGAGGGCGGACCTATCAGGGCTTCTAACCCCTGCTCTGAGTATATGTTCCTCGATAATACTGCATGTAACCTGGCATCGGCCAACCTGATGAAGTTTTACGACGCTGAAACCAACCACTTCGATGTGGAAGGTTATGAGTACAACTGCCGCCTGTGGACAGTGGTTCTTGAAATTTCGGTGCTGATGGCACAATTCCCTTCAAAAGAAGTGGCACAACTGAGCTACGAATACAGAACGCTGGGATTAGGCTATGCTAACCTTGGCACCATGCTGATGGTGAGTGGTATTCCTTACGACAGTGAAGATGCGAGAGGTATTGCTGGTGCTATTACTGCTATCATGACAGGGATTGCCTATAAAACATCAGCAGAAATGGCTGAGGTGCTCGGCGCTTTCCCAAGATATGAGGAGAACAAAGCACACATGATGCGGGTAATGCGTAACCATCGTCTTGCCGCATATGACGCTGATGAATATGAAGGATTGAGCCTGAAACCACTGGGCATTAAGGCTAAGTACTGTCCAGACTACCTGCTGAAAGCTGCCTGCAAGGCATGGGATGATGCAGTGGAACTGGGTGAAAAATATGGTTATAGAAATGCACAGGCAACCGTTATCGCACCAACTGGTACTATCGGCCTGGTAATGGACTGCGATACAACAGGCGTGGAACCGGATTTTGCGTTGGTGAAGTTTAAGAAGCTTTCCGGTGGCGGTTATTTCAAAATCATCAACCAGTCAGTTCCAACTGCCTTAAAAAACCTTGGGTATAGCGAAACTGAATCTGAAAAGATTATCAAGTATGCAACGGGTGCCGCCACATTTGCCGGTGCTCCGTATATCAATCATCAGTCGCTGAGTGAAAAAGGTTTTATTGCTGATGAAATTAAACGTCTTGATGCTGCAGCATTAACAGCTTTTGAAGTAGGCTTTATTTTCAATAAATACACATTGGGTGAAGAGTGCCTGCAAAGGTTGGGCTTTACTTCTGAGCAATACAATGATTTTGAATGGAGCCTGCTTGAAGCACTGGGCTTTACCGATGAGCAGATTGAAGCCGCAAATGACTATGTATGCGGCACCATGATGCTGGAAGGCGCCCCAGGTTTAAAAGAAGAGCATTTGCCGGTATTTGATTGTGCAAACAAATGCGGAGCAAAAGGCCAGCGTTATATTCATGCACATGGACACATACGTATGATGGGGGCTACACAGCCATTCATCAGCGGGGCAATTTCAAAAACAATTAACCTGCCACATGAGGCGAAAGTGGAAGAAATAGCCGATGCATATTATCTGAGCTGGAAACTTGGATTAAAAGCGAATGCTTTATACCGTGATGGTTCTAAGCTGTCGCAGCCACTGAGCAATAAATCGGATAAAAAGAAAAAAACTGAAGAAGGCAACCAAAAAGCAGATGAGACAACAATTGTAAACAATGCCCAGCAGGAATCTGTAATTGTTGACTTAGGGAAACTTACTGTTGAAGAACTGCTGGAGGAAGTACAGAAAAGGGTACAGGCCTCACCAGATACTAAGCTGAAGCGTAAGCTGGCCAGCATTGTAGAAAGAAGGGCATTACCCGCCAAGCGCCGTGGCTTTACACAAAAAGCAAAAATCAACGGGCAGGCCGTATTCCTCCGCACCGGTGAATACAGCGACGGAACGTTGGGAGAAATATTTATTGACATGGCTAAAGAAGGAGCCACCATGCGCAGCATGATGAACTGCTTTGCTATTGCCATTTCAATCGGCTTGCAGTATGGTGTGCCGCTGGAAGAGTTTGTTGACAAGTTTGCTTTCACCAAGTTTGACCCAAGCGGATTTGTTGAGCATCCGAACATTAAGACCACTTCATCTATTGTTGATTTTATCTTCAGGGTGCTTGGTTACGAATACTTAGGCCGTACTGACCTGGTACATGTTCTTGACAAACCTGAAGTGCTGAATACAGGCAATGATGACTGGGATGATATGGCTTCCAGCCAGCTGGAATATGACGAGAAAAAAGACCAGGAATTATCAAGTGTAAGGATAGCTCCGTCATCGGGCTCAGTAGTTCCCCAGCAGGCTAAATCGCAGCGCAGCAATCAACAAGTAAAAGCTGAAGCAGGATTGGATGCCCTTAGTGCCTCTACCCGCAATATGCAAAGTGATGCGCCGGCCTGTAACGTATGTGGCCACATTATGATGCGCAGCGGCACCTGCTATAAATGTCTGAACTGCGGCAACCAGGGCGGATGTAGTTAATTAGCAGTTTGTAAAAAAGAAGGACGGAAAACCACATAAAGAAAGTACCCACGAATTCCCCACCGTCCCGCCAGCAGCGGGACGGTTTTTTATGCAAAAATTAACCTTCAAGCTACTTTATTTTATTACCCGTTTCCAATGATTTGGGTCAGTTTTTTTTAATAGTTGGTCATTGGAAAGCCTGACTCCCAAATGGTAAATTAATCGGGTTATTCCGAATTCATAAACCATTAAACAATTAATTATGAAGCTAAAACTAATATTGATGGCTGCCGGGATTTCTGTGGCAATGACCGTCAATGCTCAAAAACCAATTCCGGGCCAGTACATAGTACTGCTTAAGGAGTCTGTTGCAAAACCTGTAGTTAAGGAGCAGAAGAGGAATAATAACAGAGAACAAAAGGTTCAGGATAACAAGCAACTACGGGACAAGGTATTCCAAAAAATTAAAAATGTTCAAACCAAAGGCAACATTAAACAGAACTCAATTATTACAGAGTTTGGTGATGTGCTGGCTGGTTTTTCAGCCAAGCTGAGTAATGATGAGTTTAAAAAACTGAAAGCGGATCCGGATGTGGCTGATGTAATGCAGGACTATGTTATTGAACTGGGACCATCTGAACCGGAAAAGAATCCTCCGGATGTTGGCTTCATGATGAATCCCGGTGATGAAATCAGTAGTATTATGTCAGGCCCCAATGCGATTGCTATTGATAACACTTATGTTTATCATGATTTTCTTCCTGCCCAGTATGTAAGTTGCGCTATTACAAAAGCCGGTGGTTTTATAGACGGTTCTGCTAAAACTACATGGATATGGATACTTGATACAGGAATAGACCTCACACACCCTGATTTGAATGTGCAAACCAATGCCACATTCGCCAAGTCTTTTGTGCCCGGCCAAACTGTGCAGGATGGAAAGGGGCATGGCACACACTGTGCCGGTATCGCAGCTGCCAGAAATAATACAATTGGCGTGGTGGGTGTTTCTGCCGGAGCAAAAGTTGTTCCCGTGAAAGTGCTGGATAATACCGGTTCCGGATCATACAGCTGGGTTATTGCGGGTTTAAATCATGTAGCAATGCATGATATTCCTGGTGATGTGGTAAGCATGAGTTTGGGTGGATATGGATGGACTAATTGCGAAAATGCCATGCCTGCTTTGCGTGATGCTGTTCGTAATCTTGGCAATGCGGGAACTTATGTATGCATGGCTGCCGGTAACGATTATGGCGATGCGGTTAAAAATCTCCCCGGCTGTATTAATGGTACAAGAGTTTATACTGTAGGGTCTATTGATTGCAACAATGTATGTTCATCTTTTTCAAATTTCAATGGTAATGTGGTGGACTGGGTTGCGGTAGGGCAAAGTGTATATTCTACATACAAAGGTGGTGTGTATGCAACAATGTCCGGTACTTCAATGGCTACCCCTGTAGTAGCAGGTATTATTCATGCAAGAAATGGGGCGCCGGTATCAGCAGGTAATGTTTCCTGCAAGGGGTTTACTTATAAAATTGCACGAAGATGATATTTAGTGATTTGGCTCTTTATTAATAAAACATAAATTCTTGAAAGCATGAATATGTCAAAAGGGATTCTTTTCTTTTTGTGTATGCCGCTTTTATTCATGGCGTTCTGTAACAGTAATGGCAGAACAGTTTCTGCAGATAGTAACGGAAAGAGCGATAATACACAGTGGAAGGTACTACTCTCGGGTCAGGGCAGTGGTATTGTAAACGATACACAGCTGATTTGTACAAGTGGTTCTGAATTTGAGAAAATCTGGATTACTGCATTTACAGATTATCCGGGACAATATAGTAAGCCGGAAGTTGACTTTAATGAAAACTTTGTGATTTGCTGTTTCCAGGGAAATGTGAGAAGTGCGGGTTACGCTGTGAAGGTAAAGAACGTTCAAAAAAATGCGAATGGCCTGGAAATAACTATCGAATACACAGAACCCGGGCAAGGCTGTATAAATGCTTCAGTGATTGAAACGCCATTTACGATTATCTCTGTAGCAGGTATGGTCTCCAATTCAATTAAGTACTCAAAAGAAAAGAACATCACAAAATGTGAGTAACGAATGCTCAGGGTGAGGTTGGTGCATCCCGTTCTGCTGTTTGCAGGGCGGGATGTTTTTTACACAACGTATATTTTCATTGGAAAACAGAAAATTTCAGTAGTGTTTTTCTGGTGCAAATAAAAGGAGCATCATTAATTTCATGTCTTAATCTAATCCGCTATCTATGAAGAAAAGAATGGTTTTGGCCCTGATTATCGGTTGCCTTGTGTTTCAATCCTGCCACCGGGCAATGACTCCTTATGAAGCTGCGAATTTTCCTAAAGGAAAAAAATGCAGAAACATCAGGTAGGAAACTTAAATAAACACCCTGTTGCCGTAATTGTAGCTTTCTCTGAATTCTTTCGGGGTACATCCTTTTTTCTTTTTGAAAAGACGGTTGAAGTTTGATATGTTATTGAAGCCGCAGTTGTAAGCTACTTCTGATACAGATTGGGTTGTATCTATCAGCATTCTGGATGCCTGCCCCAGGCGCAGTTCCAGCAAACTGTCAATAAAAGTGATTCCTGTTCTTGTTTTAAAAAAACGGCTGAAAGATACTTCGGTCATATTCACCAGTTTGGCCACTTCTCCCAGGGTTATGTTCTTATGAAAGTTCTGGTTCATGTACTCAAAAGCTTTGTCTATTCGACGGCTGTTGTACGAGAACTCGGCCCCGCTGAATGTGGTATCAGAAAGAGTATGCATATTGCGTGACACCGACAAGTCGTGAAGAATGGAAAATAATTCCAATACAGAATCAAATCCTTGCTTTTGACCCAAAACTGTCAGCCTCGGCATAATTTGCATAATAGTTTCTTTAGAAAAAAGAATGCCTTTGGCAGACCTTTCCAGCATTTTTCTGATAAAGCTTAATTGGTTTCTGCGCAGCAACTTATCGTCAAACAAATCTTTGTGAAACTGAATGGTGATTTCTTTTATTTCCTTGCTTTTGCATTTATAAGTTTGCCATACATGTGGCAGGTTCGATCCTACCAAAACCAGTTCCAGGTCGTCAATTTCTCCAATATGGTCGCCAATAGTTCTCCTGGCACCTTTTGCATTCATAATAAAGTTCAGTTCCAGTTCCTCATGATAATGTAACGGAAAATCAAATTCAGATTTTATCCTGCTAAAAATTGTGAAGCAGTCACTGCTGGTGAGGGGTGTTATTTCCCTCATGGTGTTCTTTTGCATGCAATCATTTTAAAAGATAAAGTTATCTAAAATAAGATAAAATAGTATCAATGATTTGGTTGTGAGGTTGTAGCGTCGCTTCTTGTTTTACATTGTCATATTGATAGAAAAATAAAAATTTGACTGAAATCAGGTTCTAAAAATATAAAGTAAGGTTAAAATAGTATTATTATTTAGTTGTGCAATCGGTTTAATTTTGGCAAAATTTATTTGCTATATGAGAAGTCTACGATTTCTAAGGACAGTCGCAATAAACATTGTGTTTGTTCTTTCTTCGCTGGCTGTTTTAGCCCAGGGCAAAACAGTATCTGGTGTGGTTTCTGATCAATCAGGCACACCTCTCGCCAATGCTACCGTCAACATTAAGGGAACAAAAACATCCGTTGCCACTGATGCAAATGGTGTGTTTAAGATTACTGTTCCCGCCACAGCAAAAACTCTGGTTATCTCTTATGTGGGAGCCAAACCAAAAGAGTTTTCACTCGACGGTGTCAGCAACATCGTTGCAACACTTGATGTTGCAGATACAAAACTGAGTGAAGTGGTGGTAATTGGTTACGGAACCACGAAAAGGGCAGATGTATCTTCTGCTATTTCCTCAGTAAAATCAAAAGACCTGAAGGACCTTCCGGTTACTGGTATTGACCAGGCGATACAGGGCAAAGTTGCCGGTGTTACCGTAATGAACAATAGCGGTCAGCCAGGTGGTGGTGTGTCACTTCGGGTACGTGGTGTCACTACAATCAACGCCAACGACCCGCTGATTGTGATTGACGGAGTGGTGTTTACCAGCAACACAAAGTCTAATGCCGGGTATGCAGGTCTTGGTGGTTCCGACGGACAAACAGGAAACAGTTTCCTGGCTACGCTGAACCCAAATGATATAGAATCAATTGATATTTTGAAAGATGCTTCTGCACAGGCAATCTATGGTTCTCAGGCAGCAAACGGGGTTATATTAATTACAACTAAAAAGGGTAAAGCCGGCGAAGGCAAAATCAGCTACGATTTTTACTTTGGCCAGCAGTCGGTTCAAAAAAAATTAGATGTAATGAACCTTCGGGAATATGCCCAGTATCAAAATGAAGTGCTTCCGCTCTTAGGGGGGACATTAAACCCCGATTTCAGGGATCCTTCAATTTTAGGCGATGGTACTGACTGGCAGGAAGCTATGTTCCGCAGATCAAATATGCAAAGCCACCAGTTGAGTTTCTCAGGTGGTAAAGACAAGACAACTTATTATCTGTCTGCTGGATATTTAAACCAGGAAGGTATATTAATAGGTTCTGATTTTAAACGTTATTCAACCCGTTTCAGTTTAGATAACCAACTGAAAAAGTGGATGAAAGTGGGTGTAAGTGCCAATGCTTCAAGAAGCATTCAAAATGTAACACTGGCAGATGCGGCAGAAGGAACCATTTGGTGGGGAACTGTTCAAAGCCCGTTAATTCCTGTTAAGAATCTTGATGGCAGCTGGGGCGGTGGTCAGCCCATTGGCGGAATAGCTTATGACAAGCTGGATAACTCCATAGCAAGAAGCTATATGCGGGGCAACAAATCAACCAGTACAAATGTATTTGGCAGTTTATATGCAGATGTTGAGTTTTTGAAAAACTTCTCATTCAGAAATGAATTTGCATATTCACTCAGTTTGTATAATAACCTTGCTTTTTCTCAGGCAGGCAATATTGGTAATACAACATTAAGAAGCCAGGTATTCGATTATCGTGGAAATGGTTACTACTGGGCGTTCAGAAATTATATTAACTACAACAAAAGTTTCGGCAGTCATAATATTTCTGCCACTGCAGGTCATGAATCTCAATACAACTATTGGGAAAGCCTGAATGGTAAAAAAGTGGATTTGCAGAATAATATTATTGATATCAATGCCGGCAGTTCTGATCAAAAAACATGGGAACTGGGTGGTGGAAAGAATGAAGGTTCTATCGAATCATTCTTTGGCCGTGCTAACTATACATATAGCAACCGCTACTCTCTGTCGTTGAGTTTACGGGCAGATGCCTCTTCAAGGTTTTTTGACAAAAACAAATGGGGCTATTTCCCGGGTGTATCTGCAGCATGGACTGTTACTAATGAAAAGTTTGCGGAGAACATGCTAAAGGTGGTTAACTTCCTTAAAGTCAGACTGGGTTACGGTTCAGTTGGTAATCAAAATCTGCCTTCGGGTTCTCCCAATCCGCCATATACCTCACAGGTTAGCTTCTGGCCTGGCCCTGTTGGCTTTGGAACATCAAGCTACTTGTATGGCATTCCTAATCCTGACCTGACATGGGAGTCTGTTATTACAAAGAACATTGGTTTTGATGCAGCTTTTCTGAAAAGCAGACTGGAACTGACAGTTGACGTTTACAAAAAGACAACTTCTGATATGATGATTATCGGTACAGGGCCAAGATTGATTGGTGTAGGCGATCAGTGGGATGATTTGAAAGGGCCGGTTATTAATGTTGGGCAAATGTCTAATACAGGGATTGACATCAGCCTCAACAGCACAAATATTAAGAATAAGAACTTTACATGGAAAACCAATTTTATCTTCTCTCATTTCAAGAATAAATTAGATAACCTTGCAGCCTCTACAGCATCTCTTACCGGTAAATTGTACTATGATAATTATACAATATCGTTTACAAAACCCGGTTATGCAGTAGGTTCATTCTATGGTCTGGTTACAGACGGGCTATTCCGTACAACGGATGAACTGAACAACAGTTTGCCACAGTTTGGCTATTCAGTTGACCAGACACACACATGGCTGGGAGATATTCGCTTCAGGGATGTTAGTGGCAGCGATGGTAAACCTGACGGCGTTGTAGATGAAAAGGACATTACGTTCATTGGCAGCCCATTACCTAAGTTTACTTATGGTTTAACTAACTCCTTTAATTATAAGAACATTGATTTCTCTTTCTTCCTGCAGGGAAGCTATGGTGCCAAGATTTTCAATTTCCTTCGCTGGCAACTGGAAAAAATGGATAATCCTTATTACAACCAGTTGAAAACCGTAATGGACAGGTATACTGAAACTAATACTGGTGGTTCATTACCAAGATTCACTAACACAAACGTAAACAACGTTTACATGTCAGACAGGTATGTGGAAAATGGTTCTTATCTGCGTATTCAGAACGTAACGTTAGGTTACAGGCTGCCTGCTTCCATTTTATCAAAAGTTAAGCTCAGTAATGTCAGATTATATTTAACAGTACAGAACCTGCATACGTTTACCGATTACAGTGGATACGATCCTGAGATTGGCGCTTATAATAACAACATCCGTTTAATGAATGTGGATGCCGGACACTATCCCAATCCAAGAACATTCACAGTAGGTGCCAACGTGGAATTATAATTAACGAAAATTAAAAATATTCTGATATGAAACACTTTTTTAAATATTCAGCGGTTCTTGCGGTACTCGCAATTACGGTTATATCCTGTAAAAAGGATTTTACCGAAAGAGAATCGCTTGACAGCACAACGATTGATAACTATTATAACACCGCAGAAGAAGTGAGAGGATTGACCAGCACACTGTACGGATTACCGTGGTCAGGCTATGAAAACAGGGCAATGGATGCCATAGCCGAGGTGATGAGCGGAAATGAATATGCCGGTG
The DNA here is from genome assembly GCA_937858715.1 of uncultured Chitinophagaceae bacterium. Taxonomy (GTDB): domain Bacteria; phylum Bacteroidota; class Bacteroidia; order Chitinophagales; family Chitinophagaceae; genus JJ008. The sequence continues at coordinate 11,891 of CALLZY010000005.1, forward strand.
GCAACGATGATCCTCCTTTTTCCAATTTTTCAGTTGCTTCCACATCTGTTCGCCTTGCCGACGCATGGAAAGCCTTTTACAAAATAGGAGGCTGGACAAGCACTTATATGAACGGCCTGGAACTGAAAAAATCAAAAGGCGGAGATGCTTCATTTTTGGATCCGGCCATTGCTGAGTGCCATTTCTTTAAAGGAACTGTTTATTTCTATATTGCCCGTATATGGGGCGATGCACCAATTGTAAATGATCCCGGCGGAACAATTCTGTCAGGTAATTTTAATATTCCCCGTTATTACAAGAAAGATGTATTACGTTTTGCGCTGGAAGAACTGAAAAAAGCGGAAGCCGGCTTACCTGAAGCAGATGTTCCCGGCAGGCTTACTAAATTCTCTGCAAAGGGGATGATGGCTAAACTGTACCTGTACAGAAAGGATTATGACAGTGCAAAAATTAAGGCACAGGAAGTAATCAGTTCTGCTAAATATGATCTTGTAAGTGATTACAAGGGTATGTTTACCAGCAGTTCTTTTAATAATAATAAAGAATCATTGTTTTCGACACAACACCAGCTTACTCAAAACCCCTGGGGTTCGGCAAACCAGTTGCAGCCAGACCGTGGCCCATCTAACCTGCAGACTGCTGAAGCCAATATGTGGGAACTGTATATCCCCAGCATGGATATTCAGGCAGCATTTGAATCTGGCGACTTGCGCAAAAGCGGAACAATCATGCAGCATGGCTGGACATATCCAACCTGGAAACCGAAGGGTTCTAATCCAACTTACAATGCCTTTATGGCAAATGGATATGTATATGATACTATGCAACCAGTTGGAGATGGTGGTCAGAAGAATACCACTCATTCCAATATTGTTAAGTACGTAGTTGGTCCTGGCAGTGGCTTTGGCAGCGAAGGTGTAATAGGAATGAATACAGGTATTAACACTATGATGCTTCGCTACTCAGATATTCTGTTGATTTATGCAGAAGCTACATTAGGAACAGCCGCTTCAACCAGTGATGCCACTGCTTTAGCCGCTTTCAACAAAGTAAGGGCAAGGGCTGGTTTGCCCAACAAATCAGTACTGACACTGAATGATATTTTAAAAGAACGCCGTGTTGAATTTGCTTTTGAAGGGGATTACTGGTATGACATAACAAGGCAGGGATTTGCAAAAGCAAAGCAAATTATTGAAGCACAAAACAGGGGTACTTACACAGTGCCGGCCTACGTTACCTTCCAGGAATCTTATATGCATTTACCTATTCCTGCCGGTGAGGTACTGCAAGATCCTGAGCTGGGTAAACCACCAGTTGCTTATTATCAATAATTCACTCTTAAAACTATTATAATGAAAAAGTTTAGTATAAAATCCCTCTTTTCAACGCTGCTGATCTTACTGTCATTATCAGTAATAATAGTAGCTTGTAAAAAAGAAAGTGACGGAAGCCCGGATGTGAAAACCGGGGATATGTCATCTGGTGCCATCAATCCAGCCAGCGCAGCCGGCGGGGAATCGATAGTGCTTACAGGATCAGGCATTGGCCAGATCAGATCAATTGTTTTTTCAAGAAATAATGTGCCGGCCCCATTTACACCTACACTGAATACAGAAACCAATCTCATATTCAGGGTGCCTGATACTGCTTATGGGGGCAATCAGGATGTGATCTTCACTAATGCAGACGGAAAAACGCTTACTGTACCTTTTGCAGTAATTGCATTACCCAGTGTTACTGCAGCTTGGCCAACAGATTTTCAGGCCAATACTGAGATAACACTTACCGGCAATAACCTGGATGATGTTTCTGCTGTGGTATTTGACGGAACTACTACTGCCGCTACTATTGTTTCAAAAACAAGAAAGCAGATGGTTATAAAAATGCCTTCTACAACAATAACAAGGGGTAAATTGAAACTGACTAATCTGTCAGGTGTAAGGGTTACAGATATGGAGTTTGTAAATGTGGATATGGCACTTAAAGTTTTCTCCGATCAGTTGGATAATGGTTTTGAAAGCTGGAGCTGGGGAGGTGATTTCAGTGCTTCGGCTGATGACAAGGTTTGCGGAACCAAAAGTTTGAAAGCAGCATATGACCCTGCAGGTACCTGGGGAGGTATGCAGTTAGGCAATGGAGGTTCAATTAATATTACCGGGTATAAATACTTTGGTTTTTGGGTTAAAGGGGCTGATGTTGACTGGAATGTTCAGTTTTGGCTGAACTGGGGATACCAGAAAGTAATTACAATCCCTGCCAAAAAATGGACTTATTTCAAGTACGATTTAGCGGTTGATTATCCGGGTATTACTTCTTCAATTAACAATGTAACTTTCCAGATACAAAACGAAGGCAAAACCTTCTATTTTGATGACATCATGTTCTTTAAATAACCAAAACGGGCAGCGGCCACCTGATGCCTGAATAAAAATATAACACACTGGTAAAGTATTATTCAAGTCGTTTCTGTGGTCAGTTTTCTATCGCAGAAACGACTTTTCTTTAACCGGTCACCGGATTGTATGATACATCTCAGACTATTAGCAGTATTATTTTTCTTCACCGGAATTGTTAATGCACAGCCTTCCCCTTTTGTGAAAGTTGCTGACAGAAAATTCATGCTTGAAGGAAAGTCTTATAATTTTATTGGTATTAATTATTGGTATGGTGGTTTGCTCTCCAATGACATGGCCGGGCAAGAAAGAGTCAAAAAAGAACTTGATTTTTTAAAAGGCAAAGGCATCAGCAACCTGCGGATAATGGCTGGTGCAGAGGGCAGCGGCCAGATAAACGGAGTGCCAAGGGTGGAACCTGCTTTGCAGCCTAAACCAGGGGTATTTAAAAAGGAACTTTTAAACGGACTTGATTTCCTGCTGGCGGAAATGAGTAAACGCAACATGAAGGCAGTAATCTTTCTGAGTAATAACTGGGAATGGAGCGGAGGCTTTATGCAATACCTGAACTGGAACGGGTTGATGCCTGATTCTGTTCTGAAGAGGAAACTCACCTGGGACGAGATGAGAGATTATACCAGTTTGTTTTATTCATGCCCAAACTGTATTCAGCAATATGAGCAGCAGGTAAAGCTGTTAGTAAACAGGGTTAACAGCATTACTAAGAAAAGATACAAAGATGACCCCGCCATCATGAGCTGGGAAATTGCCAATGAACCAAGGCCCATGCGGCCAAAGGCTACTGAAGCGTACAAGAAATTCATTTACCGGTCTGCTGATTTAATCCGGTCTTTAGACAGAAAGCATTTGATAACCACAGGAAGTGAAGGTGAATTTGGCAGCGAAAACCTGGAGGTGTTTAAAGAAGTACATTCTTATAAAAACATCAGCTATTCCACTATGCATATCTGGCCCAAAAACTGGGGATGGTTTAAAGACACATCAATCGCTGAAAATTTCGATGTGGTTATCAAAAACACAACTGATTATATTCAGCGCAATGCGGCTGCGGCAGCAGAAACAGGAAAGCCAATTGTAGTGGAAGAATTTGGCTTGCCAAGAGACAGTCATTCTTTTTTGCCTGCTTCAGCCACTTCATACAGGGACAGGTATTTTGCTTCCATTTTTGAACTATTACTGCAACACATAAATAGTGATGGCATTATTGCCGGAGCAAACTTCTGGACATTCAGCGGCACAGGCAGGCCTTCTCACAAGCAACTGCTTTGGAAAAAAGGCGATGACTTGCTGGGCGACCCGCCGGTAGAAGAACAGGGCCTCAATTCAGTTTATGACAGTGATGCAAGCACATGGGAAGTAATCTCTTCTTATATTAAAAAAACAGGAGGACGATGATGAAAGCAAGATTTTTTCCTGCTGTCGGGTTATTATTTCTTTTTTCCTGCAAAGCAGCAGCACAAAAAGAATTGCCTGTTGATAAAGATGCAACAAAAGAAACGGTAAACCTGTACAATAACCTGAAAAGGCTGGCTGAAAAAGGATTCATGTTCGGTCACCAGGATGACCTCGCATATGGAGTGGAATGGAAATACAAAGAAGGCCGGAGCGACATAAAAGAAACGGCTGGTGATTATCCCGCAGTTTACGGATGGGAGTTGGGCGGCATTGAAAGGAATAACAATGAAGTAAACCTTGATGGCGTACCCTTTAAGAAAATGAAACAGTACATTAAACAGGGATATGAAAGGGGCGGAGTGATAACAATAAGCTGGCATGCAGACAGCCCTTTTGGCGCACAGAAAGGTGCATGGGATACTACGCATGGTACAGTTGCCTCCGTTAACCCAGGCGGTGTCAATCATGCTTTATACAAAGAATGGCTGGATAAAGTGGCAGGTTTTCTTTCATCCCTCAAAGGAAGTAAAGGCGAATCTATTCCAGTTTTGTTTCGTCCGTTTCATGAGCTGACCGGCAACTGGTTTTGGTGGGGCAAGAATGCCTGTACAGAATTTGAATACAAAACACTTTGGCGGTTCACTGTTTATTACCTGCAGAAAGAAAAAAAATTGCACAATCTTATTTGGGTGTATAATACCGGTGGAGATTTTAAAACAAAGGAGGAGTACCTCGAAAGATACCCCGGTGATGATATGGTGGATATACTGAGTTTTGACAGCTACCAGTTTGGTGACCCGCAAAAAGAAAAATGGTTTGAAATAAACACAAATAATTGCCTTAAGCTTCTTGGTGAAATTGCTAAAGAAAAAAATAAACCTTTTGCATTAGCTGAAACCGGATTTGAAGCGATACCATATGCCAGCTGGTGGACAGAGACATTGTTAAATGCCATTGGTGAAAATAAGATTTCTTATGTGCTGGTATGGCGCAACCATGGTTATCATAATGATATGAAAAAGATGCACTACTATGCGCCGTATAAAGGGCAGGTTTCGGAACCTGATTTCGTAAAATTTTATAACCTTGAGAAAACGCTTTTTGAAAAAGAAATAGAAAAAGAAAAGTTGTATGATTAGTTTTTAATAAGCAGAGCAATCAGTCAGTAAGAGTTGCGGGTTGATTCCTCAGCCTGCAACCTCTTTACACTGACCGCTTTTGGCCAACAAAAAATATTATGAAGCTACAGTTTATCGATATCAGCATTATTGTTTTATACCTGGCAACGATGGTAATGCTTGGCTGGTTTTTACGGAAAAAAGCCCGGCAGAATAAAGAAAGCTACCTGATGGGCGGCAAAAAACTTCCCTGGTATATGCTGGGTATGAGCGATGCTTCAGATATGTTTGACATCAGCGGCACTATGTGGATGGTTGCACTCTGTTTTGTGTATGGTATTAAAAGCATCTGGATTCCCTGGCTATGGCCTGTGTTTAACCAGGTGTTTAATATGATGTACCTGAGCAAATGGTTGCGCCGCTCAAACGCAAATACCGGGGCAGAATGGCTGGCCACCAGATTTGGCTTAAAGGGCAAAGGAGTAAGAGGTTCGCACAGTATTGTGGTAGCTTTTGCATTAATTGGATGTCTGGGTTTTTTGGCGTATGGTTTTATTGGCCTGGGTAAGTTTATTGAAATATTTGTTCCGTGGGAGGCGATAAAAGATTATGTGCCTTTCCATGTGGCCCCGCAATATGTAGCTCATTTCTATGGAATTGTTTTCACTCTGTTTGCAATGTTCTATTCCATTCTCGGGGGCATGCACAGCATTGTTCTTGGTGACTTAATTAAATATGCAATAATGACTATTGGCTGTTTTGCCATAGCCATCATCGCCATGGTTCATCTTAACGGCTCTACGCTGAATGTGCCAAAAGGATGGAGCGACCCGTTCTTTGGGTGGAACCTAAATCTTGATTGGACAGGAATAGTTAATGAAGCCAATAAGAAAATTGCAGATGATGGCTTCAGCCTCTTTGGTATTTTCTTTATGATGATGTTGCTGAAAGGCGTATTTGCAGCGGCAGCAGGTCCGGCACCTAACTATGATATGCAAAAAATCCTTTCCACAAAATCACCAAAAGAAGCATCAAAGATGACAGGTTTTGTTTCTATCATCCTGCTTCCTGTAAGGTATTCAATGGTAATAGGACTGACAGTGCTGGGACTACTGTATTATAATCAGCTTAACCTTAGTAATGGTGCAGGCGGAATTGATTTTGAGAGGGTATTACCTGCAACAATCAACAACTTCCTGCCTGTAGGTATTCTTGGATTGGTGTTAACCGGTTTGTTGGGAGCTTTTATGGGCACATTTTCCGGAACATTAAATGCGGCACAGGCATATATCGTAAATGACATTTATCTGAAGTATGTAAACCCGAATGCATCGAACAAGAAGATTATTTCGATGAATTATATTACAGGAGTTGTGGTGGTGGCAGTAGGTGTGTTCTTTGGTTTTCTTGCAAAAGATGTGAATGAAATACTGCAATGGATTGTGGGAGGGTTATATGGAGGATACGTTGCTTCTAATGTTCTGAAATGGTATTGGTGGCGTTTCAATGCCAATGGGTTCTTTTGGGGAATGACAGCCGGGGTGGCCGGTGCACTTATAATGCCTTATGCTATCAGCTGGGGTATTACACACGGATATATTACGCAGTCATTGCCATTGTACTGGTGGCCGGTACTTTTTGTGTTATCAATTGCAGGTTGCCTTATCGGAACTTATACAGCACCACCAACAGAAACTGAAACCCTGAAGAAATTCTACAAAACTGTTCGTCCATGGGGCTTCTGGAAACCGGTTCATGAGCTGGTGATGAAAGACGACCCCGCATTTCAGCCAAACAAACGGTTTAAGCTGGATATGTTTAACGTGGTATTGGGAATTATTGCCCAGTTGTGTATGACCTTATTACCAATGTACATAGTTCTTTCAATGCACTTACCATTATTAGTTACAATAGCAATCTTAACTGTTATTGTAATTATTTTGAAGAGAACATGGTGGGATAAACTGGAAGATTAAAAAAAGAGTATTATGAACAACAATTTTTATGTCCGTCTTGCCAAACTGGAGCATGAGCAGGAACAACTGCTCGGGCGGATAAACGAGAAGTCAGATGATTACAATGGAATTTATTGCCGTTACAAATTTCCTATATTAACAGCAAACCATGCTCCGCTTTTCTGGCGGTTTGACCTGAACGAAGAAACTAACCCGTACTTAATGCAGCGGTTTGGTATCAATGCAGTATTAAATGCCGGGGCAATAAAGTGGAATGACAAATACATTGTTGTTGCCAGGGTGGAAGCAGCCGACCGGAAATCTTTTTTTGCAGTAGCAGAAAGTCCAAATGGGGTTGACAATTTTCGTTTCTGGGACCATCCGGTAACTATGCCGGAAACAGACGTGCCGGATACTAACACATACGATATGCGGCTGGTGCATCATGAGGATGGATGGATTTATGGTTTGTTCTGTACGGAACGGCGGGATCCTTCTGCGCCAAGCACAGACCAGTCTGCTGCCATTGCACAATGTGGTATTGCAAGAACTAAAGATTTTAAAACCTGGGAAAGGCTGAACGACTTGAAAACAGGTTCGCCCCAGCAGCGTAATGTGGTGCTGCATCCTGAATTTGTAAATGGCCAATATGCTTTTTACACAAGGCCACAGGATAAATTTATTGAAGCCGGAAAGGGTGGTGGCATTGGCTTTGGTTTGAGTAAAACCATTGAAAATGCAGTAGTGGAAAGAGAAACGGTAATTGACCCAAAAGTATATCATACTGTTTATGAGTTAAAAAACGGACTTGGCCCGGCACCGATAAAAACTGATAAGGGCTGGCTGCATCTTGCCCATGGTGTAAGGAACACAGCCGCAGGTCTTCGTTATGTGCTCTATATGTTCATGACGGATTTGGAGAATGTAACGAAAGTAATTTACCAGCCGGCTGGTTATTTCCTGGCACCGGATGGCGAAGAACGGATTGGGGATGTATCAAATGTGGTGTTTAGTAATGGTTGGATTATGGATGAGGACGGAAAAGTGTTTATTTATTATGCTTCTTCCGATACAAGGTTGCATGTCGCTACTACTACTATTGACAGGCTGCTTGATTATGTAATGAATACAGCCCCTGATGGTTTCAGGTCGGCAGAAACAGTAAGAACTCTTAACAACCTTATTGATAAAAATCTTTCTGAACAGTTTGTGAATGTGGAAAGCAATAAAAAAGTACTGGGACGATAATGATACATACGGAGGATGATATAAAGCAGCAGCTTTTTCAGTTCAAAACTGAACTTGATAACGAACTGGACAGCATCCTTTCATTTTGGTGTGATTATACAGTGGATACAGACAATGGCGGCTTTTACGGAAGTGTGGATAATGATAATACTCCGGATGCGTCAGCACCAAAAGGGATTGTATTATACAGCCGCATTCTCTGGGCTTTTTCTGCAGCGTACAATTTGAAACCGGTCCCCGGATACCTGCTTATGGCGAAAAGAGCTTATGAGAATATACTCAGCTTTTTTGTCGATAAAAAGTATGGCGGGGTGTACTGGTCTGCAGATGCAGCAGGAAATATGCTGGATGGAAAAAAACAAATCTATGGCTTGTCTTTTTGTATCTATGGCTTATCTGAATACTATAAGGTTACAAACGATGAACAGGCAATGGAAACCGCTATTGCTTTATATCATTTGATTGAGGATAAGAGTTTCGACAAAGACAGAAATGGCTACATAGAGGCTTTTGCAAGGGATTGGAGTGAAATAAATGATCTGCGGCTGAGCGAAAAAGACAATAATGAGCGAAAGACAATGAATACACATTTGCATATTGTTGAAGCATATGCAAATCTTTTTTCTGTATGGCCGGATGATGGGTTGCGGGAACGAATTGAAAACCTGTTATGGTTATTCTTGCGGTATTTTTTCAACAGCAATAATCGCCATTATAATTTATTTTTTAATGATGACTGGAAACAGAAATCTTCTTTACAATCTTATGGGCATGACATAGAAGCCGCCTGGTTGTTGCAGCAGTGTGCAGAACAAATCGGAAATGAAGAACACATGGAAGCTTTCAAATGCCTGGCAGTTACTGTTACTGAGGCTGCCAGTGAAGGATTAGATAAAGACGGGGGTTTGTGGTATGAATTTGAACCAGACGGTAACAGGCTTATTGCCGAAAAACATTCCTGGCCACAGGCCGAAGCCATGATTGGGTTTTACAATGCCTACCAGGTTACAGGTAATGAGAATTACCTCCGCCAGTCGTTGCACAGTTGGGAGTTTGTAAAAAGGTTTATTAAAGACAATCAGAACGGGGAATGGTTTTGGGGGGTGAACGGGGATTATTCTGTGATGCAGAAAGACAAAGCCGGTTTTTGGAAATGTCCATATCACAACAGCCGTGCTTGCCTGGAACTTATTTCAAGGATTGAAAAGTTGATAAAATAATTATTATGTATAGAGGAAAATTATTTGTGATACTGATTGCAGTTGTTGCATTTTTGGTAACAGCAACTTCTTCGTGTAAGAAAACATCCGGAGATACGCCACCAACACCAGTGGATACTACAACTGTAAACCCGCAGGTTGACCCGCCGTTGGCAAATACAATCGGTTTCTTTATGAATGACTGGGAGCCCAAGAATTTCACTACACCATCTTCCTTTACTAATGTAACGGCACCAACGGCTTCAGGTGTTACTGTGTCTGTTGACAGAAGCAATGTAATAACAAAAATTCCAAAGTCTTTTGCTGGAAATAACTCCAATATTTGGATGGGTCAGTTCGTTACTGAGCCCGTATTGATGGATCATATCACAACATTGCATCCGCATATTATCCGCTTTCCCGGGGGAAGTATCAGTGATATTTTTTTCTGGAACGCCCAGCCTAACACTCCGCCAGCGGATGCTCCGGCACAATTGGTACAGGCTAACGGTACAACAGCCAATGCAGGGTATTGGTATGGCAAGAATACGGCAAGCTGGACATTCTCAGTTGACAATTATTACAACATGTTACAGCAAACAGGCAACCAGGGAATGATTACTATTAATTACGGCTATGCCCGCTACAGCACTGCTGCTAATCCTGTAGCTGCAGCAGCACACCTTGCGGCAGACTGGGTCAGGTATGATAATGGAAGAACGAAATACTGGGAAATCGGGAATGAGAATTTTGGTGACTGGGAAGCTGGATACAGGATTAATACGGCAACTAACCAGGATGGGCAGCCTGAGTACTTAACCGGTCAGTTATATGGTCAGCACTTTAAAGTGTTTGCCGACTCTATGCGCAAGGCAGCTCAGGAAATTGGAAAGACAATTTATATCGGTGCGGTAATGTCTGAATCAGTGCCCCAAACATGGTGGACCAATACTGCTAAAACATGGAATACAGGTTTGCTTGCGGCAGCAGGAGCTTATCCAGATTACAACATTGTTCACAATTATTACACCGACTACCAGACTAATGCAAACGCTGCAGAGATATTAGCAACACCGGAATCAGTTACAGGAACCATGATGAATTATGTGAAGCAAACTATCAGCACGGCAGGGGTTACTCAAAAACCAGTTGTACTGAACGAGTGGAATATTTTTTCACAGGGCTCTAAACAAGCGGTTTCGCATATTAACGGAATGCATGCGGTTATGGTGTTGGGAGAATCGCTAAAAAACAAATTTGGTATGACATCCCGCTGGGATTTTGCCAATGGTTGGGATAACGGCAACGACCACGGCATGTTTAACAATGGTGATGAGCCTGATGGTGTCCCAAAGTGGAATGCTCGTCCGGCTTTTTATCATATGTATTTTTTCCAAAAATATTTGGGCGACAGGTTGGTTGCTTCAACGTCTAACTCTGCGGATGTGGTAAGCTATGCCTCATCTTATACTTCGGGAGAAACAGCGGTGGCATTAGTGAATAAAGCCACAGATTCAAAATCTGTAGAGATTAAGTTTACAAACTTTAAGAAAGGTGCAAAATTTTATTGGTACACATTAACCGGCAGCACCGATAATGGGGAGTTCTCCCGCAAAACACTGGTAAACGGTGTTGGCCCAGCTTATGCCGCCGGTGGGCCGGATAACTATAAAAACCTGTCTCCAAGTTCTTCGTCTGCCTCAAACGGAGTTAGGGTTATTGTGCCCGGCAGGGCCTGCGTTTTTGTAGTGGTGGCAAAACAATAAATACTTTTTTATGAAACTCTTATTACAGTACAGCTTGTTTACCTCAATAGCGTTGTTAGCTTTTTCTATTGAAAATTTTGCGCAGCAAAAAAAATATGTACAGACAGAGAACGAATTGATTGTACACCCGGATGTCCGGTTCTCCGGCGGTGTGCAATCGGTAAGGCTGCGGGTGATAAGCGATAAAATTATTGGAATAAAAGCTTCAGTACAAAAAGAAGCCTTGCCGGATAAAAGTCTTATTGTGATTCCGCAAGCAAATAAGGTACAATGGAAAGTGGAGGATAAAGGAGTATTTATTGAGTTAATAACAGCACTTTTAAAAATAAAAGTCAGTCTTGCTTCAGGAGCTGTTTCTTTTTACGATGTAAAAGATAAACTGCTGCTGGCAGAAAAGCAGGCCGATGGCAGAACAATACAGCCGGTAATACTGGAAGGGGAAAAACTTTATGCACTCAGGCAGACTTTTGAAACCACGAATGAAGACGCTTATTACGGATTAGGACAGCATCAGGATGACAGCTGGAATTATAAAGGCAGGCAAATTGTTTTTTTCCAAAATAATACGGAAGTGGCAGTTCCTTTTTTGGTGTCAGTGAAAAACTACGGTATTCTGTGGGATAATTATTCTTACAGTAAAGCCGGCGATGTCAGGAATTTTCAGCAACTGTCCGATCTGCAATTGTTTGATAAAAATGGTAATGAGGGATGGCTCACCGCTTCGTATGCAAATGACAGGAACAAGCCCACTGAACTGTTGTTTGAGAAGGCTGAATCAGAAATCTGGTATCCGTATATGAACGACACGAAACAGCGTTTGCCAAAAGAGTTTTCAATTGAAAAGGGAAGCATTACCTGGCAGGGAAGTATGTCTGCTAATGAAGCAGGCAATTATCATTTCAAATTCACTTATGGCGGGTATTTAAAATGCTGGGTTGACGGAACGCTGAAATTTGACAAATGGCGGCAAGCCTGGAACCCTGGCGCAGCCCAGATGGATGTGTACATACAGCCCGGACAAAAGTATGAGGTAAAAATTGAGTGGATACCTGATGGCGGAGAGTCGTATGTGTCTGCATCTTTTTTGCCTCCGGCTTTACAGGAAGAAAGAAATACATTTTCATTTGAATCAGAAGCAGGAAGACAGATTGATTATTATTTCGTTTATGGACAAAACTTAGATGAGGTGGTAAGTGGTTACCGCCAACTAACGGGGAAAGCCCCGATTGTTCCAAAATGGGCAATGGGTTTTTGGCAGAGCCGTGAAAGATATAAATCGCAGGACGATATCCTGAATACAGTAGCAGAATTCAGGAAAAGAAAGATTCCGCTGGATAATATTGTGCAGGATTGGTTTTACTGGAAAGAAAATGAATGGGGGAGCCAGGAATTTGAAAAAACCCGTTTTCCTGATGTGGACAGCATGATGGATGTGCTGCATAAAAAATACAAAGCCCAATTGATGATTTCTGTTTGGCCAAAGTTTTATGAAGGGATAAATACATACAACTGGTTTAATAAGAACGGCTGGCTTTATACAAGAAATATCGCTGACAGGCAAAAAGACTGGGTAGGCCCCGGCTACGTTTCCACTTTCTATGATGTTTTTAATGATAAGGCAAGAACTGCTTTCTGGGATTTGATAAATAAAAACCTGTTTCAAAAGAAAATTGATGCGTGGTGGATGGATGCCAGTGAGCCGGATATTCAGTCGAATGTAAGTCCCGAAAAAAGAAAGCAGCAAATGAAGCCCCTGGCATTGGGTACAGCAGCAGAATACATGAATGCATACCCAATGATGAATGCAAAGGGAATTTATGAAGGGCAGAGAGGTACTGATAATAACCAGCGGGTTTTTCTGCTTACCCGTTCTGCATTTGCCGGATCGCAACGCTATGCTGCAAGTATATGGAGTGGCGATATTGGCGCAAGATGGGAAGATATGCGAACGCAAATTACTGCGGGTATGAACTACTCCCTTTCCGGGTTGCCTTACTGGACGATGGATATCGGTGGCTTTGCAACAGAAAACCGTTATAACGCTGTGCCCATGAAGGAAACTGATTTGGCAGAGTGGCGGGAATTGCAAACCCGTTGGTACCAGTTTGGTGCATTTGTTCCGCTCTTCCGTTCTCATGGACAGTTTCCGCAGCGGGAAGTATTCAATATTGCTCCGGAAAACCACCCGGCATATCAAAGTATGCTGTACTACAATAAACTTCGTTACAGGCTGATGCCATACTTATACACTCTGGCAGGTAACGCTTATCATAATGATTATACTATTATGCGGGGACTGGTGATGGACTTTGCATCAGATAAAAAAGTATGGAATGTAAGCAACCAGTTTATGCTGGGGCCTTCATTGATGGTAAGTCCTGTTTATTCATATAAGGCAACAAAGCGGAATTTATACCTGCCGTCCGGACAAGGTTGGTACGATCTGTACACAGGTAAATATTCAGATGGCGGGCAAGAAATAACTGCTGATGCTCCTTACGATAGAACACCCGTTTTTGTAAAGGAAGGCTCTGTTATTCTGGCAGGACCGGAATTGCAGTATGTAGCCGAAAAACCTGCCGACCCGCTTATCCTGTTTGTTTATACAGGGAAAGACGCTTCCTTTACACTGTATGAAGATGAAGGATTGAATTATAACTATGAGCAGGGAAAATATACAGAAATACCGTTTGCCTACAATGAAGCAACCCAAACACTGACTATCGGAGAAAGAACCGGAAGTTTTGACGGTATGCTGAAGAACAGGACTGTTTATGTGAAAGTTATCAGTAAAACCAAACCGGGCCCGATGGAGTTCTCTGTTAACGGCAGGGATAAAAAGATTATTTACAAAGGGAAAAAACTAACAGTTAAAATCTGACAGGCGGAATGAAAAAAAGGTTTGCCATCTGCTGGGTGATAATGCTCTGTTTTGCAAATGTATTTGCACAAAACAAAACAGCAGCACCAAGAGAACGTTTGCTTATGGATGCTGACTGGTGTTTCGCCTTTGGCCATCCCTATGATACCAAAAAGGATTTTAATACAGGCACAGGTTATTTCTCTTACCTCGCTAAGGCTGCCTATGGTGACGGTGCTGCCGCTGCTGACTTTGATGACCGCCACTGGCGAAAATTGGACTTGCCGCATGATTGGGCAGTTGAACTTCCCTTCGATAGTACAGCCAGTAAAAGCCATGGATATAAAGCCATAGGAAGAAATTTTCCTGAAACAAGTGTGGGCTGGTACCGGAAAAAGTTTTTCGTTGAAAAATCAGATGAAGGAAAACGGATCAGTATTGCTTTTGACGGGGTGTACAGGAATTTCAGTGTATGGGTAAACGGATTCTATCTTGGAACAGAGCCCAGCGGCTACACCGGGGTGGAGTATAATATTTCCGAATACCTGAATTACGGAGGAGAGAATACTGTTGCTGTCAGGGCAGATGCCACGATGGAAGAAGGATGGTTTTATGAAGGGGCAGGAATCTATCGCCATGTGTGGCTGAATAAAACAGAGCCTGTTCACATTATCTCAAACGGCACATTTGTAAAAACAGCCGTAAATGGTAATGCGGCAACAGTGTCAGTGGAAGCAACTGTTATTAACGAGTATAAAACAGGCAAAGGGTTACTCCTTGTACATACAGTGACAGATGCGGAAGGAAAAACTGTGGCATCAGAAAAAGGTAGCGAATTTCACTTAAAGCCTTATGAACAGAAAACCCGGTTATCCGGAATGGAGGTAAAGAATCCGCAGTTGTGGACATTAGAACAACCGTATCTCTATACGTTAGTTACTGAAGTAATGAGCGACGGTAAAGTGACTGACGTTTATAAAACAGTATTTGGTATCCGCACTATCCGGTTTGATGCTAAGCAGGGTTTTTTCCTGAATGGTAAGCCGGTAAAAATTAAAGGCACAAACAATCACCAGGATCATGCAGGTGTTGGCGCTGCTATTCCGGATGCATTGCAGAAATGGCGGATTAAAAAATTAAAGGAACTGGGAAGCAATGCTTACCGTTGTTCTCATAATCCTCCCACACCGGAGTTGCTTGACATTTGCGACCGGCTGGGAATGCTGGTAATTGATGAAAACCGCCTGATGGGTGTAAGCTCCCATCATTTTGAATACATGAAACGGTTTATGTTGCGTGACAGAAATCATCCTTCCGTTATCAGCTGGAGTATTGGTAACGAAGAATGGGGAATTGAAGGGAACGAACTGGGTGCAAAAATCGCTGCCACCATGCAGACGTTTACAAAATCCATTGATAGTACCAGGGGCATTACTGCTGCTATCAGTGGCGGGTGGCAGAAAGGCATTTCAAATGTAATAGATATAATGGGTGTGAATTATATCGGCCAGATAAACACTGATGAGCACCATGCAGAATTTCCCGGTCAGCCTATGTGGGGAACAGAAGAAGGCAGCACCCGTGCAACAAGAGGAGCTTATACGGATGATGAAGCCACGCATACCATTGCTGCTTATGATAAAAAGCCCAACCCAAATTTTGTAAGTATTGAGGATGGCTGGAAATACTATGCTGCACGGGATTATCTGACGGGTATGTTTATTTGGACGGGGTTTGATTACAGGGGTGAGCCCACTCCGTTTGAATGGCCGTCAGTCACTTCTTATTTTGGCATGTACGACCTCTGCGGGTTTCCTAAAGATAATGTGTGGTATCTCAAAAGCTGGTGGACAAATGACACTGTTCTTCATATCCTGCCACACTGGGACCTGCCTGCCGGACAGGCAGGCTTGAAAGGAAATGAAGGAAAGGAAATGGATGTTTGGGTGTACAGTAACTGTGATGAAGTGGAATTGTTTCTGAATAAAAAAAGTATTGGGAAAAAACAGATGCAACGCTACGGCCATTTGGAATGGAAAGTAAAATATAAGTCAGGCACTTTGCAGGCAATTGGATATAAGAATGGAAAGAAAGCCGCCGTTGAAACTGTAATAACAACTGGAAATCCGGCCGCTGTTAATATGAATGCAGACAATAAAATCATTCTTGCAGACGGGAAAGATGTTTCAGTGATAACGGTTTCTGCAAAAGACAATGCAGACCTTGTGCTTCCAACTGCGGATAATGAAGTGGTATTTTCTGTATCAGGTCCCGGAAGAATAATTGGTGTGGGTAATGGCAATCCTGTTTCACTGGAGAAAGATAAGTTTATTGAAACCATCATCGCTGTGGAAATAAATTTACAGAAAGAAAAAATTGCCGATGCTTTCACCGAAAATATGCCGGAACTAAGTACCGGATATAATGATGCCGGCTGGGACAAAGCCTTTAAGGATGACAGGAATGAAGCCTTTGGCAAAAAGGCAAAATGGATAGTGTACAGGGGTAGCTTCAGTCTGCCAGAAACTGCCAGTAACGCAACGTTTACTTTTTTTAGCAGGAATATTGGTGTGGAGCAATCGGTATATATCAATGGAACAGAAGTGGCCAAAAACTGTAAAGGCAACAGGGATATACAGATTGATAAGCGTATGCTTCAAAAGGGCGAAAACAAAATCGTCATCCTGGCCACCCCCTTACTAAAAAAATATCCCTGGGACGTTGTCAATACAAATCCTGGTCTAATACAAATTGTAACTCCTGCTGCTGAATGGAAGCGTAAACTGTTTAATGGTTATGCACAGGTAATTGTACAGTCAACTGGGGGGAAAGGTGATATTAAGATTACAGCATCTGCCGCCGGGCTGAAACCAGCGCAGGTTGTTATCAGTGCAAAGTAAAAAGACTGGCTGATGACAGTTTTAAGTTGAGATGATGAAAAAAATGTTTTTCTTTTTGCTGTTTCTTTTGTTCAGTGTGGTTGCTTTTTCGCAACCATTACAGGGCTTCTTTTTAAAAGCATGGAAAGAAAAGAAGGCTGAAATGCCATTGTCCGAAAAAAAAGCTGCCATTAAAGAAAAATATACAGTACTTATAAAAGTCAATACGGCCAAAACCGCAACCCAGGTTTCTCCTTTTCTGTATGGCAATAACACCAACCAGTGGATGGGGCAGGTTGTTACAGAGCCGGTGCTGGTAAAGCAGGTGGAAAAACTTTCGCCAAATATTCTCCGCTATCCCGGGGGAAACTTCAGCAATATCTTTTTCTGGAATGCTGAACAAAATAAAAAGCCGGCAGATGTACCCGATACTATTCTTTATGGAGATAACAGGCTCTTGCGGAAAAGCAGGTTCTCATACGGAATGAGCAATGATGAAAAAGGTCTTTCTCTTGATAATTACTATAAACTGCTTGAACAGACTGGCAGCAAAGGAACCATTTGTGTAAATGCCGGTTATGCCCGCTATGGATTGAGTGAAAAGCCCGTTGCAACAGCGGCACATTATGCAGCTGATTGGGTACGGTATGATAAAGGCCGAACCCGTTTCTGGGAAATCGGGAATGAAGACTATGGTGAATGGCAGGCCGGGTATAAGATTGATGTAACAAAGAATAAGGATGGGCAACCTGAAATAATCTCCGGAGAACAGTACGGAAAAATTTTCCGGGAGTTTGCCGATTCTATGCGCCAGGCAGCAAAAGAAATAAATGCAATTATTTATATCGGCGCCACAATTGTTGAAGCAAATGACCACAGGGAAATAAAGAAGAACTGGAATAAAGGCTTTTTCAAATCTGCCGGAAATGCTGCCGATTTCTTTGTAGTGCATAGCTACTATACACCTTACGAGCAGAATTCTGGTGCGGAAACAATTCTGAATACTGCAGTTGCAGTTACAGACAGCATGATGAGTCATATACGGCAAATGTGCAGGGAAAACGATATAGCCATGAAACCTGTGGCCCTTACAGAATGGAATATTTTTGCAGTGCGGTCCAAACAGCAAACTTCTTTCATCAACGGAATGCATGCAGCGTTGGTATTGGGCGAAATGGCAAAGCAACAATACGGCATGGCCTGCCGCTGGGATTTGGCAAATGCGTATGCTGATGGCGATGACCATGGCCTGTTTAATAAAGGCGATGAGCCGGGAATGCCCAAATGGAGTGCCCGCCCTGCATATTATTACCTGTATTACTTTCAGCGATTTTTTGGAGACAGGTTGCTGGCATCATCATCAACTGATTCTTCTGTAGTGACATTTGCTTCTTCTTTCAGTGACGGGAAAAAGGGGTTGGTTCTTGTCAATACTTCAGCGGAGAAAAAAGTAGCGATGCTGCAAATCCCCGGAAAGTCATCATCATCAGCCTGTGTATATTCATTGACAGGCGGTACAGATAATGGAAGTTTTTCTCAAAAATTGTTCATAAATGAAAAAGGACCACAACTGCCTGCAGGCGGGCCTGAAATGTTTGAGGAAATAAAAGCATGGAAATATACCTTTAATAACAAAATGAAATTGGCGCTGCCAGCAAGATCGGTTCAGTATATTCTTATTGACTAAAAATTACAAAAAGATGAAACGTAAACTCATGTTCATGTGTGCATCATTGCTTTCTTTGAGTGTCGTAGCACAAAAAGTCCCTGCTACAGCAGAGGCAAAAGCGGCTGCCCTCATAAAGAAAATGACCCTTGAAGAAAAAGTAGGCCAGATGACACAGGTTACACTTGGTGTTATTGCCGCAAAAGTGGTGAACGGCGAAGATGGCAATCTTGACCCGGTAAAACTTAAGACAGCAGTTGTAGATTATAAAGTGGGTTCCATACTGAATGTCAACGAGAGGGCCCTGACGGCGGAAAAATGGTGCAGCTTAGTTACACAAATACAGGATGAGGTAAAAAATACCCGTTTACAAATTCCCGTAGTGTATGGCCTTGACGGAATTCATGGTCAGACTTACACATTGAATGCAACATTGTTTCCGCAGAGTATTGCGATGGCAGCCACCCGTAACCCCGGATTGGTAAAACTGGGAGCTAAAGTGACAGCTATGGAACTCCGTGCATCTGGCGTTCGCTGGAATTTTGCACCAGTGCTTGATATTGCCCGTCAGCCCCTTTGGAGCCGTATGCCGGAAACCTATGGCGAGGATGTATATCTCGTAAAAACAATGGGAGCAGCGGCTGTAAAAGGCTATGAGGAAGACGGTTTGCAAAATCCAACAGCAGTAGCATCAAGCCTCAAACATTATCTCGGTTATTCAGCATCCAGGAGCGGAAAGGACAGAACGCCAATTTATCTTTCTGAAATTGAGATGAGAGAATATTACCTGCCACAGTTTCGTGAAGCAGTAAAACTGGGTGCGGCAACGGTTATGGTAAACTCAAGTGAGATAAACGGAACACCGGTACATGCCAGCAAGTATTTGCTTACCGATGTGCTGAAAACAGAACTTGGCTTTAAAGGAGTGGTGGTAACTGACTGGGAAGATATTAAACGATTGAACGACCGTCATTTTGTAGCTGCAACTCCAAGAGAGGCAGTGGCAATGGCCGTTAACGCTGGTATTGATATGAGCATGGTCCCAACTGATTTTTCATTTTACGGTTTACTGATAGAAGCAGTGAATAAAGGCGAAGTGTCAATGAAGCGTATTGATGATGCAGTGAAAAGAATACTGGTGATGAAGTACAATATCGGTTTGTTCGACAATCCATATCCCGAGCAGGCGGCTTTCAGCAATTTCGGTAAGGCCGAATACCAGCAATATGCACTGGATGCAGCACACGAAGCCATGACACTGCTGAAAAACAAAGACAACATTTTACCGTTAGCTAAAAACAAAAGAGTATTACTTGCGGGCCCTGCTGCTCAAAGCATCAGTGCACTGAATGGTTGCTGGAGTTATACCTGGCAGGGAAAAGATGAAAAATGGTATCCTGCTGATAGCAAAACAATTTATGAGGCCATTGCGGCAAAAATAGGCGCAGCCAATGTGATTACAACAACGGTTAAAGGATTTGATGCCCCGCAGAATTATGATGCAACAGCCCTTACAAATGCTGCCGCTAATGCAGATGTGATTGTGTTGTGCATTGGAGAAAATGCCTACGCTGAAAGTCCGGGAAACATCCGTGACCTTGCCTTGCCCAAAGAACAGGAAACCCTTGCTATTGCAGCAGCCCTTACCGGCAAGCCGGTGATACTTGTATTAACGGAGGGACGGCCACGGTTCATTACCAACATAGAACCATCTGCCAAAGGAATCCTGATGGCTTACTGGAGCGGAAAGAAAACAGGCGAAGCAATTGCAGATATATTGTTTGGAGATTATAATCCGGACGGAAGGCTGCCCTATACCTATCATAAGAGTATGGGTGAAATTGTGTTGTATGACCGCAAAGGAACAGAAGAGGTAAGGGAAATCTTTAATGATAACGTTGGTGCCGGTTACGATCCGCTATTCGCTTTTGGCCACGGACTTAGTTATACCACTTTTGAATATAGTGATATAAAACTGAGCACTGCAACTCTTAGTGGTGATGAAAAGCTGACAGTTTCCATTTCCGTGAAGAATACCGGCAGCAGGGCTGGTAAACATACTGTGGAGTTATATTCAAAAGACTTATTCGCCAGTATAACGCCAAGTATGAAACGCCTCAGGGCTTTTGATAAAATAAACCTGCAGCCCGGTGAAACAAAGACAGTAACATTCATCATTGACAGAAACGACCTTGCCTTTGTAAATGCAGCTTTGAAGACTGTAACAGAGCCGGGTGAGTTTGAACTCATGATTGGAGATAAAAAAGCAAAATTCACATACCAGTAAAGTATGAACAGGAAAATCCTTTTATTGTCGGTTTTTATTCAGGCAGTATTGTTTGCTTCGGCTCAGAAACAGCAAAGCCTCTTATTCTTTAAACCGGATAACCCGTTGATACAATACACTGGCCGGATTGATTTCTCCAATCCGCAACTGCCCCGTTTCTGGCAGCCGGGTGTGTACATCAGTTTTTCCTTTATGGGAAATAACTGTGAAATCATCCTCAACGATGAAGTGCTGTGGGGTAACAATCATAATTATATAGAACTGGTGGTTGATGGAAATGAATACCGGTTGCAGACAAAAACAAAATGCGACACAATTTCCCTGGTTCCTTATTTAAAAGGAAAAGGGAAGCACACGGTGGTGTTGTGTAAGAACACAGAAGCAAATATTGGCTACATGGAATTGGTTGGTATCCGCTGCCCGCAGTTGGTAAAACCGGCAGCAAAGCCAAAACGTAAGATAGAGTTCATTGGTAATTCAATAACATGCGGGATGGGAAATGACGACAGTGAAATTCCCTGCAAGACCAAAAACTGGTACGATCAGCATAATGCCTGGCTCAGCTATGGTTCCATCACAGCAAGAACACTGAAGGCCCAATTTCATCTGTCATCTGTATCAGGTATTGGTTTAATGCACAGTTGCTGTGGCCACAAAATTGTAATGCCGCAGGTGTTTGACAATATCAATATGTTTGGCGATACCATCGCCTGGAACTTTGCCCGTTATCAGCCCGATGTGGTTTCTGTGTGCCTCGGTCAGAATGATGGTGTGCAGGATTCAGCAACATTCTGCAAAAACTATGTTTCTTTTATTCGCCAGTTGCGCAAGCATTATCCAACTGCAAAAATTATACTGCTCACCAGTCCGATGGCGGATGATAAACTCCGGAGTTTCCTGCGAAGCAGTATTAATGAAGTAAGGGCAAAGCTGATGAAGGAGGGAGAAAAGAAACTGTTTACCCATGTTTTTGAAAAGCAATACATCGCCGGTTGTGATGCACATCCGTCAAAAACCGAACACAAAGAAATAGCTGCTGAACTGACAGCGGTAATTAAGAAGATCATGAAATGGTAAAAACATAGCTATGAAGAAAATACTTTTGCTTATTGCTGTAACAATTACGTTGTCTGTAAAGGCACAAAAGTTCCAGAACCTTGCCCTTACACCTCCTATGGGCTGGAACAGCTGGAATACATTCGCCACCAACATCAATGAAAAATTAGTGATGGAGATTGCTGATGATATGGTGAAAAGCGGAATGAAAGATGCCGGCTACACTTATCTTGTTTTGGATGATGGCTGGATGGCCATGGAAAGAGACAGCATTACTGGCAACCTTGTGCCCGACCCGGTAAAATTTCCAAACGGTATAAAGAAAGTGGTTGACTATGTACATGCAAAGGGACTGAAATTCGGTTTATACAATTGTGCCGGTACAAAAACCTGTGCTGGCTATCCCGGAACAAGAGGCTACGAGTATCAGGATGCAAAGCAATATGCTGCCTGGGAAATAGATTACCTGAAATACGACTGGTGTTTTACAGAAGGTATCAACTCAAAGGAAGCTTATACCACTATGAGCAAAGCTATCAAAGCGGCAAAGCGTCCAATCATTTTCAGTCTGTGTGAGTGGGGAACTAACAGTCCCTGGGAATGGGCGGCACCTGTTGGACAACTTTGGCGCATCAGCGGAGATATTTATAATTGTTTTGACTGCATCAAAGACTGGGGCACCTGGAAAAGCCTGGGTGTAACACATATTATTGATTCCAGGAAAAACATCAGGCAATATGCCGGACCTGACCATTGGAATGATTTTGATATGATGGAAGTGGGCCACGGCATGAGTGTGAATGAGGACAGGGCGCATTTCACCATGTGGTGTATGCTGGCTTCACCACTGATTGCCGGAAACGACCTGCGCCACATGACGAAAGAAACCATCTCCATTCTTACCGATAAAGATGTGATTGCCATCAACCAGGATAAGAGAGGGGTGCAGGCTTACCTGGAGCAGCAGCAGGACAGTGTGGATACATGGATAAAGCCTTTGGCTGATAACGAACTGGCCATCTGTTTTATGAACCGTTCTCAAAAGCCGGTTACGGTCAGCTACAATTTTCAGCAGCACCCGGTTAATGATACTGTATCAAACACGGTGATTGATTTTGCAAAAACAAGTTTTACGATCACCGATGTTTGGAAGAAAGTAAAGGCCGGAACCACTAAGAAAATATTTTCTGCTATAGTTCCTCCGCATGATGTAGTATTGCTGCGTCTAAAACCAGAGTAATATGTTTACAGCATCTGAAAACAGGTACAGCTCCATGAAGTATAACCGCACCGGCAAAAGCGGTTTATTGTTGCCCGCCATCTCTTTAGGCTTATGGCAAAATTTTGGCAATGCCGATGAACTTTCTAAAATGAAAGAAATCATCCTCGGGGCTTTCGATAAAGGCATCACTCATTTTGATCTGGCCAATAACTATGGACCGCCGTCGGGTGAAGCAGAGAAGAACTTTGGTGTAATAATAAAAGAAGAACTGGCTGCATACAGGGATGAACTGGTTATCTCTACAAAAGCCGGTTATTATATGTGGCCAGGGCCTTATGGCGATTTTGGCTCCAGGAAATATCTTATTGCCAGTCTCGACCAGAGTTTGAAACGGATGGGGTTGGAATATGTTGACATTTTTTATTCGCATCGTCCTGATCCGAACACACCGGTGGAAGAAACCATGATGGCCCTTGATCATATCGTAAGAAGCGGAAAAGCATTGTATGCAGGTATTTCTAATTACAATGCTGCGCAAACAAGAAAGGCAGCAGAAATACTCAGGCAATTGAACACACCGTGTCTTATTCACCAGCCAAGATATTCTATGCTCGACCGCTGGGTGGAAAATAAAACAACGGAAGATGGGAAGTCGCTGCTGGATGTGGTGGACGAACAGGGAATGGGCAGTATCGTATTTTCTCCGCTGGCACAGGGACGGCTGACGGATAAGTATCTCAACGGTGTTCCTGCTGATTCAAGGGCAGGCAGAAACCTGCCTAACGGCGCTATCCTGCCAAAAGATTTGTCGGATGAAATGATAAATAAAATCAGGCAACTGAATACTGTGGCACAGCAGCGTAATCAATCGCTGGCACAAATGGCAATTGCCTGGCTGATGAAAGATGAGAGGGTAACTTCTGTACTGGTGGGTGCCAGTTCGCTGCAACAGCTGCACAACAGTATTGATTCACTTTCCAACCTGTCTTTCACTGCTGATGAACTGATACAGATTGAAAATATTTTGAGCAACTAATGTCTATGTGACGGACTATGTTTCTATTGTGCCTATTGTGGTTCATTTTTAAAACGCAAGAATCAGGTACAAAAAACGTACAGAGGCTTAAAATATTCAATACGATAGAAAATAGTTTTATTTATGATAAGGATTATTCCCGTTGTTGCTTTTTTCTTTTTAGCACACTCCGGCCTTGCACAAAAGTCAAAAACATTTCAGCTTCCCTCACCTGACAAAAAAATACAGGTCACTGTTTCTGTAGCAGAGAAGATCACATGGTCAGTACAGCATGAAGGACAAACCATGCTGGCCCCTTCACCCATAGCGATGCAGCTTGCCGGTGGCGAAACCCTAGGCGCTAACCCGAAAATAATTGCTGCAAAGCAGCAAGTCATTAATGAAACAATCACTGCCGTAGCTTATAAGAAAGATGTGGTGGAGAACAACTGCAACCAGCTCACCATAAGTTGCAAGGGAGATTACGGAGTTGTGTTCCGGGCCTATAATGATGGGGTGGCCTGCCGCTTTTTTACACAGCGTAAAGAAGATATTATTGTTAACAGTGAATTAGCCGCCTTCAGCTTTGATAAAGACTATACCGTTTTTATTCCGCACACCAGCGACCTGCGGGAGGGAGAAAAGTACTCCTGTTCCTTTGAAGAGTTTTATACAGAAACTCCTGTGTCAAAATTTGGCACTGATACATTGGGCTACCTGCCTTTACTCATTCAGTACGATAATCATAAAAAAGCAGTACTGCTCGAAGCGGATGTGCAGGACTATCCCGCAATGTTTGTACACCGCAGCAAAGAAAACGAACTGGCCCTTACTGCTGCATTTGCTCCTTACCCGGTTGAAGAAGCTTTGGGGAAACGCAGTAAGATAAATTATATCCCCACCAAACGGGCTGATTATATTGCCAGAACAAAAGGAACCAGAACTTTTCCCTGGCGGGTGCTGGCCATAAGTGTGCAGGACAAAAACCTGCTGAACAATGATATGGTACAGCGTTTATCAGAACCGGATAAAATCGAAAACACAGCATGGATTAAACCCGGAAAAGTGGCCTGGGACTGGTGGAACGACTGGAATATTTCTCATGTGGATTTTAAAGCCGGCATCAACACACCAACTTATAAGCATTACATTGATTTTGCTGCTGCCAATAAGATAGAATATGTGGTGCTGGATGAAGGCTGGAGCGATGATTGGGATTTGAATAAACTGAGCCCGGCTATCGATCTTGCAGCCCTGCTGGAATATGCCAAACAAAAAAATGTGGGACTCATCCTCTGGAGCACATGGTATGCTTTATCAAGAGATGTTGAAGGACTGTCTGCCAAATATGCTGCGATGGGTGTGAAAGGATTCAAAGTGGATTTTCTCGACCGCAACGACCAGAAGATAATTGCTTCCTGTTATGAAATGGCAGCCATTGCAGCAAAGCACCATTTGCTGCTCGATTTTCACGGCATGTTTGCCCCGCAGGGTTTACAGCGCACCTGGCCAAACGTTATAAACTTCGAAGGTGTCAGGGGAATGGAGTACATGAAATGGAGTGCCGACGATCGGGTCTCCCGCCATGCCGTAAGCCTTCCTTTTATTCGCATGATGGCCGGGCCGATGGATTATACTCCCGGTGCTTTTCGTAATGCAACAAGAAAAAATGCGAAGCCAAGCAATTCTTTTCCGCAAAGCCTGGGCACCCGCTGCAACCAGTTGGCCATGTACATTGTATATGAAGCGCCGCTGCAGATGCTCGCCGATAATCCCACCATTTATACAAAAGAACAGGAGTGTACAGACTTTATAGCTAAAGTGCCCACCACATTTAATGAAACGATTGCTCTTGACGGGCAACTGGGTGAGTATGCCGTTATTGCCCGCAGAAAAGATAATAACTGGTTTGTAGGTGGCATGACCAACTGGAACGAACGGGATATTACCATCGGCTTTGCTTTCCTGAAAGAGGGCAACTATAGCGTTGAACTCTTCAGGGATGGCCTGAATGCAGGAAAAGATGCTACCGACTATAAGAAAGAAACAATGACGGTAAACCCTGCGGATAAACTAACCGTTCATCTTGCACCGGGTGGTGGCTTTGCAATGCACATAACAAAATTGTAAAACATAAACGGTTGCAGGTCTTTCCCTGTTGCAAATAGTAATACCTGTAAAATGAAGAAGTATATTTTTCTCAGCACAATCCTGATGGCCACCGTGTTATTACAGGCACAGCCTGTTACAGAATATGGCCAGCTTAAAGTTAAAGGAACACAGTTAGTAAGCAGCATAGAACAGCCTGTTGTGCTGCACGGTATGAGTTTTGGCTGGCACAACCTCTGGCCACGGTTCTATAACAAAGGTGCAGTACACGAACTGGCAGCAAAATGGAACTGCACCGTTATCCGGGCATCCATGGGTATTGAATTAAACGACAGCGGTTATTTAAAAAGCCCCGAAACATCGGTGAGGCTGATGAAGAAGGTGATAGATGCCTGCATTAAAGAAGGGGTATATGTGATTATTGACTGGCACGACCATAACATACACCAGCAGCAGGCCGTTACCTTTTTTACCATGATGGCAAAAGAGTACGGCCATCAGCCCCATGTCATTTACGAACTGTTTAATGAGCCGGATTATGAAACCTGGCCCGAAGTAAAAGCCTATGCAGTGGAAGTAATAAAAGCCATCCGTGCCCACGACCCCGACAATATCATCCTGGTAGGTTCTCCCCGCTGGGACCAGGACATACACCTGCCTGCCGCCGACCCCATCACCGGGTACAGCAACCTGATGTACACCATGCACTTTTATGCAGGCACACATAAGCAGTGGCTGCGTGACAGGACAAGTGAAGCCATTAAAAAAGGCCTGCCGGTATTTGTATCGGAATGTGCAGGCATGGAAGCCAGCGGCGATGGCCCGGTTGACCATGCCGAATGGAAAGCCTTTGTGAACTGGATGGATGCAAACAAACTGAGCTGGGTGGCCTGGTCGGTATCCGATAAAAAAGAAACCTGCTCGGTGCTCGAACCGGCCGCCGCATCAAAAGGAAAATGGAAAGACAGCGTTATTAAAGAATGGGGAAGAATTGCAAAGGAGTTTCTGGCAAACTATGCGGGCAAAAAGCAGCGATAAGGCAGAACATAATTTGGTTGATTTTTAGTCAGCCTGTTTCTGGATGAGGCAATCATGTTATGCCAAAACTTTTTTGTTTCGTCTGTTTGTTGAGCGGTTTTTTACTTTAGTTTTTTGAACTGGCATTTTTCGTCCTGTCGCTTTGTAGTAAGCAATTATTTCACTAATTCTTTTTCTATCAGCCGCTGTCAAAGGTTTTGGGTCAACAAAGAAGTCAACTCCGGCCGGTTCTTTTATGTAGCCCATTATATTAAAGGTTTAAGTTGGAAAATATTTTTTAATTAATTTAAGTGCATCTTTTGGGAAGATTACCATTTTCTGTCCACCAACATGTGTCGCACCTAAAGTCTTTTCATAATGTTCAATTAACCTCGTCTTGGAGGTGAAAGAAACGAAGCCTTGGTATCCCTTGTCCCATGATAATTTGCAAGTAAATGCAAATAGATTACCAGGAACTCCTTCATAAAGTTTATTTCTCCCTAAATTGAAAGGTGCACTTTCAATCAGGTGTAAATAATAATGGTCATTATAATTACTTATGCTTAGCAATCCCTGAACTATTTCAGGGTTATTTCTTATTGTAAGTTTAAAAACCTGCCTGTCGGTCAACTTATATTCACTTGCCCAATTAAAAATCCATCCGTTCTTCTTAGTGGCAGCCTTCAAATCAGCTTTTGTTATTGGATGAACATCGGTGGGAAAACTGTCTCCTGAAATAGTATTGACAATGCTGTTTGTTAGCCTGTCAATCTCAATTCCTAAATGATATTTGCTTTGTTTTGCCACCTGTTAAAGATACGAAATGTGTCTTAAAAATCCCGTTTGGTATGGTAAGAAACCGGGGATATTTAATGTTCTCTGAACTCATCAATCTTTTTTTTCTTCTCCCGTTTTCATTGATGAATTTCCAAAATGTTCTTTGCAATCTGTAAGAAAAAAAAAGAATAAGGCAGTTATGCAAATACATATACTATGCACGGAAACAAGCTGGGTGGCCTGGTCGGTATCCGATAAAAAAGAAACCTGCTCAGTACTCGAACCGGCCGCCACATCAAAAGGAAAATGGAAAGACGGTGTTATTAAAGAATGGGGAAGAATTGCAAAGGAGTTTCTGGCAAACTATGCGGGCAAAAAACTGTGATAAGGCAGAACATAATTTGGTTGGGTTGTAGTCAACCTATTTCAGGACGAGACAAATTGGTTGATGTTTGCTGGTCATGCCCAACTTGCATAAGCCCAAGTTGTAGGCCGTTTTGTCTGTCAAAGCCACGAAAATTGAGCTTTGTCAGTAAAGTTTTTTCCGTCGTAGTCAAATTTATAAACTCTGTTTTCAAAGTCCACCGCAACAATGAATTCGTCTGTTAGTTTAAAGTCTTGCCTGCCGTCTATTGTTGTGAAAATGTCTGCTCCGCTTTGTTGCCAAACTATTTTTCCATTTTTGTCAAGTCTTGAAATTTCAAGTTCTCCGTGAATGATATAACTATCTTGATATTTATAAATTTCAAAACAAGTCGCTTGGTCTGCCTTTGTCCGCCAAAGCAATTTCAAGTCAGGAATTGATAAGCAAAAGATACTGTCAGAGCAACAAATCAAAATTCTTGTATCCTCGTAAATAGTTGAAGTTTTATGAATTCCTGTCCCACCGCCAATTGAACCAATAATTGCACTTGTCAAGAGAGTGTTGTCCTTGAAAACTTTAATGCCAAACATTGTTGGAAAAACATACTCACTTTCGGCAAAATATTCAATGTCGTATTTATGTGTATTGTCAACCGAACCTTTCTTGAAAGTTTCGTCACGATAAATCTCAATTTGATATGATCCAACTGTTTGCATACGGGGTCTGTCAAATTTGTCTCGTCCTGATTTTATTGACTCTTTTTTACGTTATCCACAGTGCATGTTATGGACAGTTAATTGTCAGTCAATATATGGACATATCAAGTTCGTCAAAGTCTTTAACATCAGATAGTTTAATAAGCTTGTCAATTTTTATTTTTTTTGAAGTTGTTTTAAATACTTCTTCTCCGCCGTCAGCACTCTCGTTGGTGTTTACTTTTACCTGTTTTATTTTAGTCGAAAAATTAATACTTGTTTTACTGTTAACTACTGGTCCGTGGTTATCGCTTGCATCATAACCAATTAGTTCAAAGTCTGTTTTTTGAAATCTGAATGTATATTTCCAATACCCATACCTGCCATGTCCATAATGAACATACAAGTTTCCTTTTTTAATTTCAATTGATAGCTTTGGCGCAAAATAAACACCGCCGTCTTCTTGTTCAGAGGAAAAACAATCATAATTTTTCAAAGCCAATTCGTAATGCCCTTTTTTGTTGAACAACACAATTATACCTCTTCGGTTACGGTCTGACTGCCCACGATATTCGTCTGTTGTTATTTTACCTGTGTCTGTGCCTTTAATTATGAGGACGCAGTCATCAATGCTGTCTTTATTCAAGTCTCCCGGTATTTTTTCAAAAACAATGAATCCTTTTGGTATAAAGTCATTTGTTTTTTGTTTGACTTGTCCAAAAACTGTTATCGTTAATGTCATTAGAAAGAATGTCAGTAGCTTTTTCATTGTGTCGTCATATAATTGTACCTAACATTCGAGTATTTGCAAAGGCGGGAATTCATTAATTGTCCAGCCCAGTACAAATGCCCATTTGAAAATATGTTGTTTAATTTAAGAACTAAAGTTGAACATTGACCATTGAGCCCTGCGCCGCAGTACGGTAGAATTATCCCGAAACCTTTCGGGACTGATTGCTCCAATTTCAAGCCCCACCTATTGGCAATACCTAGTTGTGCGTTCGCCTTTTTTTGAATATGAGTTATTTACTGAATAGGGGAAACATAAAATTTAATACAGTTCTATTGTATCTTATTTAACAAAAATTGAATAAGCATACCCAGCATTTGTTCCGTTACTTAAAGTTGTAGCAATGCCATTTTTCCAAAGTTTAGCTTGGTTACTTTCTTCACCCACAACAAAGACATCATTGCCATAAACAAAAAGTGATCTTGCATATGCATTATTAGTGCCAGTGCTTAATTCTGTTTTTACTCCATTTTTCCACAATACCGCTACATTATTAACCAATTTTGATTCGTAACCGGCGGCATACACATCATTGCCTACAACAAAGACAGCATTAGCAATAGAACTGTTTATGCCATCACCTAAGGGTATTCCTACACCATTCTTCCATATCATAGCAATATTCTTATTTCCGTTAGACTCATAACCTGCTATAAATACATTGTTATTTGAAACAAATACGGAAAATGCACTTGCAGTTTGCCCTGCACCAGCCACTACTGACGCCACACCATTTTTCCATTGTTTAGCTTGATAATAGTTTATATTCCACTCATATCCTACAGCATAAACATCATTTCCATTTACAAAAATAGACCAGGGATAAGCAGATTGCACCGAATTATTTACAACAGTACCTACACCATTTTTCCAAATTGTGCCTGCATCAATTGTAGGTGTTCTACATATACCACAAGCATATATATCGTTTCCATCAGCAAAAACTGAGTGTGCAATTGCATAAGTGCTTGTATCACTATTTAAATACGAAATAGTTCCATTTTTCCAAATGACAGCTTTTTTATTAGTACCTGTTAATTCGGTGCCTGCTATATAAACATCGTTATTATTAGTTACATAAATAGAATTTGGGGCATTTATTTGTTCTATACCAATGTTTAAACTAGATACAACCCCGTTTTTCCATAATTTATAAGGTGAGGCTGTTCCATCATTTTCAGTACCAACTACATAAACTGTATAAGGCGATGTAGTAAAAGTTAATTCGTTACCATAAGCTGTACCTGCACTATTTGTAGCATAAGCCCTTATAAAATAAGTTGTATTATTTGTAAGATTTAAAATGTTGCTTATATAAGTTCCAACCCCTACACCATCTGTCGTTTTGGTAGATAAAGTAACAGTTGGGTTTGCTGTTGTACTCCAGCAAACACCACGGACAGTTACGGCTGCCCCACCATCGGCAGTAATAGTACCCCCGCCTTTGGCTGTAGTAGAAAACAATTCACTAATTGGTGTGGTGGTAAGTGTAGGAAGGGTTACTACAGAAGTGGACGTTGTAAAACTTTCTTCATTGCCATAAGCTGTACCAACACTGTTAGTGGCATAGGCTCGTATATAGTATTTTGTTGCAGGTTGTAGCCCATTTATTGGGCTAACGAATGTACCGATTCCAGTACCGTTTGATGTGTGACTATTAGTTATTATTGGATTATGTACTGTGTCCCAACAAATGCCACGTTGTGTTACCGAGTCTCCACCATCGCTAGTTATATTACCTCCACTTAATGCTGAGTTACTATTAATAGCAGATGAAGGTGCTGTAGTTATTATTGGTAATGCAAGAGTCCTCTGATTAGATATTTCTTTTTGACAGCCCAATACAAAAACTGTAGACATAAATAAAGTGAATATATTTTTCATTTTTTTATTTTCGTAATCATAAAATATTTTTTGTCTTTTAACTTATAAGAAACTATGTTTATTATAATAAAACTGGCTTTGTTATAATTTACATTTATGAATGTATTACACAGGGTGCCGCACAACGTATAAATATACGAAAGTTTTAACCTGTGTTAGCTTTCCCCGTTGTGTTGTACGTTCTTTTTTGCCTTTGCTGGTCTTTCAAATTTGTAGGTGGCCATTGTTGAGTCTTGAGTGGCGGCCATGTGCAGGGCATAAAGACCAACAAACGAATTTAGAGAAACCCCGTTCTTCAAAACGTCAGGATACCGGCCAACTGCATAACCACGTTGTGTGTAATGTTCTTTGCAATCTGTAAGAAAAATAAAGAATAGGGTAGTTATGCTTAGCTTTTAACTAAGCATCAAACTCGATCGAGTTTGTTTTGTTGTTGGTATTTCCCTCCGCTGCTGGCCATTCATACTGTTCAGGCGGGCAGCATAACTGCCAACTACACAACGCCACCCCTTTGCCTTTTCTCTGCGCAATACTCAGCGGTCTCTGCGGTTAAATAAGATAATCCAAGGCCCATCGGGCCGGCAGTTTGGTAAAAATCCCAGGCACCCTTCAACAAGGCCCTTGGGGCCGGCACAAATCTTTAAAGTCATAGCTTACCAGGTACTACCCACACTTAATTAGATGCTACCGTAAGCCCGGTTCCACCCTCCGAAAATTCGGTTCCGCCTTCCGAAAGTTCGGTTCCGTCTTCCGAAAACTCGGTTCTGCCATCCGAAAATTCGGTTCCACCTTCCGAAAATTCGGTTCCGTCTTCCGAAAACCCGGTTCTGCCATCCGAAAACTCGGTTCTCCTTTCCGAAAGTTCGGTTCCGTCTTCCGAAAATTCGGTTCTCCCCTCCGAAAGTTCGGTTCCGCCTTCCGAAAAAGGTGTTCGATTTACTGCAACGGGTGTTCGAGCTACTGCAACGGGTGTTCAGGCTACTGCAACGAGTGTTCAGCTTACTGCAAAAGCAAAACGACCATCCGGCGCCTTGCACCGCCGTACTGTAAAGCATATATTACTGTAAACACTTTCAAGGCGGGGCACAGCGCCTCTCGTTGCCCCGCAAAACAAGCAGCAGACTCTTACACCATTCCCTCACCTGCAGTAAACAATCTTACAATTTCAAACTCTCCAGTGCGGTGGCCCGGCAAAGCCTGCGGAGCAATGGCGTTTGCCTTGACTTTTTTGTTACTTTTTTTGTCCAAGAAAAAAAGTAAATAAAGAAAAAGATTCAAGGCGGGGCACAGCGCCTCCCGATGCCCCGCAAAACAAGCAGCAGAGTCCCAAACAATCCCCTCCAACTTTACTCCCCTCCAAAAACACTATTCACCGCTCCCTCAAGCATCGGAAATTTCTCTACAACAAAATTTTTAATAGTGGCGATAGCCAGCTTAGCCTGCTCTTCAGTAAGACCGGCTTCTGCTTTCAATTTTTCAATAAGTTCCTGCATGGAGAAGTTTTTAAGTTTTGGGTTAAAAGTTAAGACCCCGGATCAAGTCCGGGGCAACAGTCTGTGTGGCCAGGCCACAATATCATCATAATCCTTACAAATCCAGATAATCGTGGTTCGTTCTCTTTACGCCACTTTCAGGATATTCATCTTGCTCTTGTCAAACTTGCGTTTGGCATATTCGAGGTCGAGAACGAAATCAGTTTCGGCTGAAGAGGGCATTTCAAACATGGCATCGGTGAGGATACTTTCGCAAATACTCCTCAATCCCCTTGCACCTAACTTGTACTCCATGGCTTTTTCCACCATAAAATCAAGCACTTCATTTTCGATAGTGAGTTTGATGCCTTCGAGTTCAAACAGGGTTTTGTATTGTTTTACCAGAGCATTCTTGGGCTCGGTAAGAATGGCCCTGAGTGT
Organism: uncultured Chitinophagaceae bacterium; assembly: GCA_937858715.1. Classification (GTDB taxonomy): domain Bacteria; phylum Bacteroidota; class Bacteroidia; order Chitinophagales; family Chitinophagaceae; genus JJ008. The sequence continues at coordinate 45,520 of CALLZY010000005.1, forward strand.
GGTGGCATCCAGCGGGTCAAGGTGAGTGATAACGGGTAAACGGCCCAGCAACTCCGGTATAAGACCAAATGCTTTTAAGTCCTGCGCATTCACATATTGCAGCAGGTTCTTTTTCATTTCGTCCTGCGAATCTTTGTCCACATTAAAACCGATAGTGTTGGTGTGCACCCTGCGGCCAATGAGTTTTTCAATGCCATCGAAAGCGCCACCACAAACAAAGAGGATGTTATTGGTGTTAACCTTAATCATTTTTTGCTCAGGATGCTTGCGGCCACCCTGCGGCGGAACGAGTACCTCGCTGCCTTCGAGCAGTTTGAGCAATGCCTGTTGTGTACCTTCTTTAATATCACGGGTAAGAGAAGGGTTATCGCCTTTTCTTGAAATTTTGTCTATCTCATCAATAAACACAATGCCCCTTTCGGCAGCCGTTACATCATAGTTGCATACCTGCAGCAGGCGGGTGATGATGCTTTCCACATCTTCGCCCACATAACCGGCCTCGGTAAACACAGTGGCATCCACCATAGCAAAAGGCACATTCAGCAGACGGGCAATGGTTTTGGCCAGCAGGGTTTTGCCCGTACCGGTTTCTCCCACCATAATGATATTGCTCTTTTCGATCTCCACTTCGTTGGCAGTATTCTCCGCCGATTTATGCTGTAACCTTTTATAGTGATTATAAACAGCAACAGCCAGCACTTTTTTAGCTTCATCCTGGCCAATCGCATATTCGTCAAGAAACTTTTTAATTTCTACCGGCTTCTTAATGGTGAGTTTGAATGCAGCAGCGCCTTTATCGTCACGAACGGAGAGTTCCTGGTCGATAATTTCCCGTGCATGATCAACACAGTTTTCGCAGATATGGCCTTCCTGGCCGGCAATGAGGATACGAACCTCATCACGGCTGCGACCACAAAATGAACAATGCAGAGGACTTTTTGCCATGTTATATTTTCAGAATTACGGATTAATAACTGGTTAATAACGAATTCTTAACAACAAAATTATAAAACCACCCTGAGAAGAGTGGCTTTATTTGAGTGCTTTTTGTGAGATTTTCTCTTGTAAAGCAGGAAAATAAATACTTATTTACTGGAAACCATTGTTTTACAGGCTTTCCACAATTTTATCGGCTATGCCATATTCTACTGCTTCTTTGGCATCCATCCAGTAGTCACGGTCAAAATCTTTCATAATCTGCTCAACTGACTTATCACAGTTCTTCGCCAGGATGCCTGCACCAATCTCTTTTACCCGTTTTGTTTGCCGGGCCTGAATCTCCAAATCGGTACTTACACCTTGTATGTAGCCACCCAGCGAAGGCTGGTGAATCATTACTTCGCCGTGAGGGAATATGAATCGGCGGCCTTTGGCACCACCACTCAGCAATATGCTGCCCATAGAGGCTGCCAGTCCCATACAAATTGTGCTGACAGGGCTTTTAATCATCTGCATGGTATCATACATCACCATGCCGCTGGTTACCACACCACCGGGACTATTAATGTAAAATTTGATTTCCTCGCCGGGTTTATCCGCATCCAGCAGAAGAAGCTTGCTTACCACATCTTTGGCGCTTTTGTCGTCAACAACACCCCACAGGTAGATAGCCCTTTTTTCAAAAAAGTATTTCTCCAGTTTTTTACTGAACATCATCAGGTCGCTTTTGGGCTGTTCTTCTTTTTCGTCTTCATCTTCGGCTTTCCAGTTGTTGTATATGTAGTTATTTCGGTTCATAGTCTGTGTATTTCTTTATTAATTGTTATTGTTCTAAAGGACTATTCGGTTTAATTTAAATTGCGGTATTGATTTTTACAATTCACTTAAAGTATCACCCCTATGGGGTTTTGAACTGATGAATGTTTTATTCTACCAAAATTTCGCCCCGATGGGGCTTTGTTTAAAGGCAGAAAACAATTTCCTTTCCTGTTGTTCTTTGAGATGCCAAACTGGCTTCTCAAGTTTTGAATTACTCTGTGTTTAGTTACTGGGCCGCCTTTTGTTTTCGTGGATTTATCAGCAACACCTCATCAACCAGTCCATATTCTTTTGCTTCAAAAGCGGTCATCCAGTTGTCCCGGTCAAAGTCGGCTTCAATTTTTTCCATTGGCTGACCTGTATGTGTGCTTACCACTTCGTACAGTTCTTTTTTCAGTTTGCGGATTTCGTTCACTGTAATTTCTATATCACTTGCCTGCCCGCCAATAGCGCCGCTGGGCTGGTGCATCATAATGCGGGAATGTTTCAGCGCAGCTCTCTTGCCCTTTGTACCAGCACCTAACAGCACACAGGCCATTGATGCTGCCACGCCAATACAGATAGTGGCAATATCCGGGCTTACATACTGCATGGTATCATACACACCCAGGCCGGAATACACACTGCCGCCCGGACTGTTGATATACATATTAATATCCCTCGAACGGTCGGTAGAGTCGAGGAAGAGCAACTGTGCCGTTACAATGTTGGCTATCTCATCATTAATAGGGTAGCCCAGGAAAATAATCCGGTCCATCATCAGGCGGCTGTACACATCCATCACCGCTACGTTCAGCGAACGTTCTTCGATGATGTTGGGTGTCATGGCAGTAACCAGGTGCGATGCATAGCCATGTAATGTATTGCTGGAAATGCCGTGGTGTTTTACGGCATATTTTTCAAATTCTGAATTGAATGACATGTTGTTTAGTTAACAGGTTAACAAGTTAATTTGTTGACAGGTAAAAAGAGGTTACGGATATCTGAATCCTTATCAACTTTCTAACTTTTCAACTTTCTTCCTTGACATCAAATATCCGTCCAAAAGGCAAAACGGCAAAATAAGTTGACAAGTTGACTGGTTCAAAGAAAAAAGGTTGACAGGGGCTTCCTTATCAACCTTTCAGCAAATAACGTATCAACTATATCAATGGTGATGATGCTGGTGCTCTTCCACCATTTTGGTAAAGTCTTCTGCCGAAATTTCTTTGTCCGCAGGTTTTACCTGTGTGGCAGCCCACTCAAACATTTTTTCAGTTTGTATGCGGTTGTATGCGTCCTCTACAAATTTCCGGTCTTTCATCATTTTCTCTACATAATCAGTTACCCAGGGCTGGTCGTCACTAAGGTTGGCACCGCCCATATAGCTGAAGAGCTGGTTTTTGGCAAAAGCCCTGATTTCGTCAGGCGATACCTGTATGGCATTCTCCTGAACAATTTTGTCAGAGATAAGTGTCCATTTTAGCTGGCTGATGAATTTGGGGAATTCAGCTTCCACCTGCTCATCGGTTTTTACCGTTTTATCTTCTCCCTGTGTTTTAATCCAGTTTTTAAGGAAAGCTTCAGGGAAATCAATCTTGGTATGGTCAACCAGTTCGTGAAATACCTGGTCGTGTATCTGATTATTGGCCTGACCGTTCCAGTAAGCCTGTATTTCGTCTTTTATTTTGTTCCTGAAATCGGCTTCTGTTTTTACTTCCTGTCCGGGGTATAACTGGTTGAAGAAATCTTCGTTCAGTTCTTTTTTCTCCAGCAGGCCTACTTTGGTAATAGCGATGGTGAAATACTTATCAGCAGCAGCGGCATCTTCTTTTAACCCAAGATCGCTGATGATCCACTCTCTTTCTTTTTCATCGAAAGCGGCTTTTAATTGTGCAGTTTCTGTATCACCGGTTTTCTTTCCCATCCATTTGCTGCGGAAGTTTTCAGCGAAATACTTCACCAATATTGAATTGTCTTTAACCACACCATTTTCCATAGCAGTGCCGTCAGCATTTGATTCGGTAAAAGTGAGGTTGAGCACATTCTCTTCTGAAGAAATGGTTTCTTCATCTTTCATGTTGCCATAACGGTTTTGCAGCCGGGTAACTTCGCCGTTAATCATTTCGTCGGTTACTGTAACCACATAACGGGTTGTTTTAGCTTTTGCCAGGTCGGGCAGGCTGAATTCGGGTTTTACGCCGATTTCAAAGTGGAATGTATAGTCCAGCGGATTGTTCACATCTAATTGGGTGAAGTCGGTTTCAAGCGGCAGCGGCTGTGCGAAAATGTCAAGTTTTTCATTTTGCAGGTAGCCGATGAGCTCTCTGTCAACTGATTTCAGTACTTCATCGGTAAACAGCGATGCGCCGTACATTTTCTTAATCAGTCCGGAGGGCACCATTCCTTTGCGGAAGCCGGGAATATTTGCTTTTTTACTGTAATCCTTTAATGCTTTTTCAAAAGCGGGGAGGTAATCAGCCTTGTCTAACTTCACTGTCAGTTTTTCATGCAGCAGGCCGATGTTTTCTTTTGTAACTGTAGCCATTGTTGTTAAGTTGAAAAGTTTATATGCTAACAGGTTGAAAAGTTGGGTTTTGAATATCAACCTGTCAACAATTCAACCTGTTAACTTTTGCTGTCCGGATGGAGGGACTCGAACCCCCACACCTTACGGCATCAGATCCTAAGTCTGACGTGTCTACCAATTTCACCACATCCGGAAATGAAATGCCAAAAAACAAATTCCAAATTCCAATTCAGACGGGATTTGTTATTCTCCCTTGGGATTTCGTTTGGGGTTGCAAATGTAGGGCATTTTGGTGTATATGAAGGACTGTTTTGCTCTTGATTTGGGTCAACGACCGCAAAAAGCCGCAAATTTGATCAATGCAGTTAACAACATCCCGTACTTTTTCCTCTTGCTATAATTCAGTAAATTCGTCCTTCGTCTGAATGGAAACCACCGCACAAATACCGAAGTATCATCTGAATGAAGAGGAAGAGAAAAAACTCATCCTCCGTGAGTACCGTTCGTTACTGAAAGTGGTAAAATCAAAACTAAAACCCGGCGACAAAAATCTTATCCGTACCGCCTTTGAGATGGCTGCCGAAGCCCACAAAACCATGCGGCGCAAAAGCGGCGAGCCATATATTCTGCACCCGATTGCCGTGGCAAAGATTTCTGTTGAAGAGATTGGTTTGGGTGTACGCTCCACCATTGCAGCTTTGCTGCACGACACAGTTGAAGACACCGACATTACGCTTGACGATGTAAAAAGGGAATTTGGCAGTGAAATAACAAAGATTGTTGACGGCCTTACCAAGATTTCGAATGTGATGGATGTAAATGCCTCACAACAGGCCGAGAACTTCAAAAAAATTCTGCTGACACTAACTGATGATCCCCGTGTGATACTGATTAAGCTGGCCGACCGCCTGCATAATATGCGTACACTCGACAGCATGAAGCGGGAAAAGCAACTGAAAGTATCGTCGGAAACGGTTTATATCTACGCACCGCTGGCGCACCGGATGGGTTTATATTCCATCAAAACAGAGCTGGAAGACCTGGCCATGAAATACATGGAGCCGGATGTGTACAAGGATATTGCCCGCAAGCTGGCCGAGACGAAGAAAGAAAGGACCCGGTTCATCAACGAGTTCATCAAGCCTATTAAAGAGAAAGTGGAAAAGGCCGGGTTAAATGCCGAAGTATATGGCCGCCCCAAGAGCATTCACTCCATCTGGAACAAGATAAAAAAGAAAGGTGTTGATTTTGAAGAAGTGTACGACCTGTTCGCCATCCGGATCATACTTGATTCCACACCTGAGAAAGAAAAAGAAGATTGCTGGAAAGTATATTCCATCGTTTCTGACGAATACAATCCTTCTCCCGAACGGCTGCGTGACTGGCTGAGCAATCCCAAGAGCAACGGATACGAAGCATTGCACACCACGGTAATGGGCCCGATGGGACGCTGGGTGGAAGTGCAAATCCGAACCAAACGAATGAATGAAATTGCCGAGAAGGGCCTCGCTGCCCACTGGAAATATAAAGAAGAAAGCGGTGAAGGCGACCGTTTTGACAAATGGTTTCAGCAGATACGGGAAGTGATCGGCCACCAGGAATCAGACAGTATAGATTTCCTGCAGGAATTCAAGACCAGTTTCTTAGTAGAAGAAATATTTGTTTATACCCCGAAGGGTGATGTTAAGATGCTGCCTGTTGGTTCAACAGCACTAGACTTTGCCTTTTCCATTCACAGTGCCATTGGTGTGAAAACCATCGGTGCCAAAGTGAACCATAAACTGGTGCCCATCAGTCATAAGCTGCACAGCGGCGACCAGGTGGAGATTATTACCAGCAACAAACAGAAAGCATCAGAAGACTGGTTGTCTTTTGTGGTTACCTCCCGTGCCAAAGGCAGGATAAGAGATGCCCTGAAAGAGGAGAAGAAGAAAGTGGCTGACGAAGGAAAGTATGCTGTGCAACGTAAGCTGGAAGGGTTAGGTGTCTCCATGGTGCAGCACAATATTGAGGAACTGGTGCATTGGTATAAGCTGCCTTCCAATCTTGACCTGTTTTACCAGGTTGCCATTAAGAATATTGACCTGAAGGAACTGAAAGATTTCAAGGTTATTGGTGATAAGATAGAAGCGCCAAAACCAGTGAAAATATTGCCCGAAAAACCAGAGTACATTCCCGGGCATATACACCATGCAAAAAAAGATGCCGAACTGATAATATTTGGCGAAAGCAGCGACAAAATTGTTTACAATCTTGCCAATTGCTGCAAACCTATTCCGGGCGATGATGTGTTTGGCTTTGTTACCACCGGTAAAGGGTTAACAATCCATCGTACCAATTGTCCTAATGCGGCCAAGCTCCTGGCCAACTATGGCCACCGTGTAGTAAAGACCAAGTGGGCCAAGAACAAAGAAATTTCTTTCCTTACTGGTGTAAAAATTATCGGGCTTGACGATGTGGGAGTGGTAAATAAGATTACCAACCTGATTTCCGGCGACCTGAAACTGAATATCGCCGCTATGACCATTGAGGCGAAGGAAGGGCTATTCCGCGGTAACATTAAGCTCTATGTCAATGATAAAGAGGAGCTTGATAATCTTGTACAATGTCTGCTCGACTTACCCGGAATAGAATCTGTTGAGCGGTATGATATGGAGGATGTGCCATTATAATATTTGCAAAGTCGATATTTTAAAAAAAGCTTATTGATTCTTTGTAAAAAAATTCAATGATTGGGTGGACAGACCTTCAACGTGTATCATTTTTTCTTACCTTTTGCCCTTCTTTTTGTACTATTATTTACAGAAGCTAACTGGCATTTATGACTTTTTTTCACTTACAAAATATGGTTTCGTATTGGCGGTTCGCAAATCTTTTCTTCTCCCTATTGCTTATTCCTTATTCTTCTGATAGTCAATCAATTTTTACCGGCATAAATAATACTGTTATTACAATGCCATGTAATCAGCCCTGCACTGATTTGAGTTTTCAGGTTCCGCATTTAAAATCGGATGAAGATTACCAGGTTATGCAAATTCCATACACCCCGTATCCTTTTACATCGCCTTTGGGTAATGAACTGACTACATTATATGCAGACGACCTTTTTGGCTCTGTAATAAATCTGCCTTTTCCCGTATGTTTTTTTGGAGCTGTTTATAACCAGGTGGTTGTTAGTTCAAACGGGTTAGTGTCTTTTGATATTACAAATGCTAATTGCCCAAGCTCCTACACAATAAACCCACAAATACCATATTATTTAGGTACAATATGCAATGCAGGAAGCACATACTATCCCAGTGCTTCAATTATGGGTGCTTATAGTGATTTAGATCCAAGGCCTTCGGCGAGTCCGGCCGACAGGAAAATAGAATGGAGGCTCGAAGGAACAGCACCGTTCAGAAGACTGGTTGTGAGTTGGTATAGAGTAGGTATATATGGGAACAATACTTGTGGGTTAAACACCCCAAATACCTTTCAAATAGTAATCAATGAATCTACTGCTTCGATGGATGTTTTTATTCAAAATAAAACTTGTTCTGATGCTTCAAATGGTGGCAGAGCAATTTTGGGAGTGCAGGATTGGATCCAAACTAATAAATATGCCGCAGCAACAGGAAAGAATGCAACCGTATGGCAAGCTGTAAACGAGGGATACAGGTTTTTACCCAGTGGAAGTAATTCAAGATTTGTTAAATCGGAGCTATTTCTCCTGAATGGTACTTCTCCAATAGCAACAGCCGCAGTTTCTTATCCGGCAAGTGGCCTGGTTAATATTGATTTCACGGGCATTTGCCCTCCTCAATTGCCACAACAATATGTTGTAAAAACATTTTACTCTTCTTGCGTTGACCCTTTACAGCAGATAATTATTGATGACACCATTACGATTAATCAACATGATCCTGTAACAGCTACTATTACACCTACAGCTACAATATGCAATGGGGCTACAGATGGTACTGTAACTGTAACACCACTGTCAGGCACAGCCCCGTATAGTTTTTCTTTAGATGGGGACCCGCCAGTATCTGTGCCAGGGGCGCATACATTTACGAATGTTCCTGCAGGCGCCCATACTTTAAACTTAAGCGCCGCAAATAGTTGTCCGAGCAGTGCCAGCGTAACAGTGGCCGCTGGTCCCATCCTTACCACCGCCGCCAGTAAAACCGATGTGCTCTGCAATGGAACAGCCACCGGAACCATTACTGTGGCTCAACCTGCACTTGGCACTCCGCCATATGAATATTCACTAGATGGAGTAAACTGGCAAACCAACAATGTGTTTCTCAATGTTGCAGCAAATTCTTATACTGTTTATTTTCGTTCGGCAGATATTTGCCCTGGTACAACAACTGTAACCGTAAATGAACCATCATTATTGGATGCTACCCATTTATCAGAAAATGGCACCTGCGATGGCGGTGCAGATGGAAAAATTACAGTAACTGCCATAGGCGGTGCACCCGGTTATCAGTATTCAGTTGATGGGGTTAATTTCCAGGCATCAAATGTGTTTAATGTATTGCCCAATGCCAGTTACATTGTAATAGTAAAAGATGCCAATGGGTGCCTAAAAACTATACCGGCCAATGTGGGCCTTACTAATAACCTAACGTTTACACCACAAACCGATGCCACCATCTGTGAAAGTAAATCGACACAATTACAAATAATAACTAGCGGAACGAAATACGACTGGTCGCCACGGCTTGGATTAAATGATTCAACTATTAATAACCCTGTAGCGAGTCCGATAGTAACAACGCAATATGCTGTAAAAATTACTAAAGGGCTGTGTGTGGATTATGATACGGTAGTGGTTAACGTTAATAAAGCTCCAATTCCCAATGCAGGCACAGATGGTTTTATTTGTTATGGTCAGTCGTACCAGCTGAATGCCGTTAACGGAGTGCAGTATAAATGGACTCCGTCAACCTACTTGAATAATCCGAATATAGCCAATCCGCTTTCCACACCTACCAAGGATATCGTTTATACGCTTTCAATTATTTCTGATGTTAATGGCTGTGCTTCTCTCACAACCGATGATATAGCCATTGATGTTACGCCACCTATTAAGATAAAAACCTATCCAGCTGACACGGTGGTTTACCAGTCGGATGTTTTGCAGATTTCGGCTGTTCCGTTCGACCCGGATGTTATTTACTTTAACTGGAGTCCGTCGCTGGGACTTGATAACCCTGCGATTGCTAATCCCACAGTTACTGCTGGACAAATTGGCGAGGATATTATGTACCAGGTTATCGGGTCAACTGTGGCCGGCTGTAAAGGTGAGGCATATGTAAGGGTGAGAGTGTATAAAGGGCCGGATATTTATGTGCCTACCGGATTTACACCTAACGGGGATGGATTAAACGATAAACTGATACCTTTCCCTGTGGGAATAAAGCAACTGAATTATTTCAGAGTATTTAACCGCTGGGGCCAGCAGATATTCAGCACCTCAAAACTGCATGATGGCTGGGATGGTACCATTAATGGCACCCGCCAGGCCAGTGGCACTTATGTGTGGATGGCAGAAGCGGTAACAGAGCAGGATAAGGTTATTACCAAGAAAGGAGTGCTGACGCTGATACGTTAATGAACTTTTTGTTGATAAAAACTGCAAAAGGCCACCGTTTTAATTCGGTGGCTTTTTTTTGAACCCGTAATTTTGCCCTGCTTGCTTTTTGGATGCCTGAAAAACACTCAGGAGTTACTGTTTTCAAAAAATAACTTCAAATCATGGTAGATGTAATACTTGGCCTCCAGTGGGGCGACGAAGGGAAGGGAAAGATTGTTGACTTTTTTGCCCGGGGCTACGATATGGTTGCCCGCTTCCAGGGCGGGCCCAATGCAGGCCATACATTGTATGTAAACGACAAAAAAGTGGTACTGCACCAAATACCTTCTGGTATCTTCCATCCAGGAATCATTAACCTGATAGGAAACGGCGTGGTGCTTGATCCTGTGACACTAAAAAGAGAATGTGATACGGTGGCTTCTTTCGGCGTTGATTTGAAAAAATATTTATTTGTATCAGAACGTACTCACTTGATATTGCCCACTCACCGGGCATTAGATAAAGCTGCTGAGCTTTCCAAAGGGCATTTGAAAATCGGCTCCACCCTCAAAGGCATCGGCCCGGCTTATATGGATAAAACCGGGAGGAACGGATTAAGGGTAGGAGATCTGCTCGACAAAAATTTTATTACTTCTTATATCAAACTCCGGATTAAACACCAGCGATTGTTAGACAACTTCAATTTTCATGAAGATATTTCTGCCTGGGAAGATGAATTTTTCGAAGCTGTCGAGTTTTTGAAACAGCTGAACATCGTAAACGGTGAATATTTCATCAATGAGCAGATAAAAAAGGGAAAGAAAATTCTTGCAGAAGGCGCCCAGGGCAGTATGCTTGATATTGATTATGGAACATTTCCTTATGTAACATCATCAAATACTATCACCGCTGGTGTATGCAGTGGGCTTGGTATAGCCCCGCACCTGATAAAAGAGGTTTATGGCATTACCAAAGCTTATTGTACAAGAGTGGGAAGTGGTCCTTTTCCTACGGAACTTGAAGATGCAACTGGTGAAGAGCTGCGGAGAGTTGGAAATGAATTTGGTGCAACAACCGGTCGCCCACGCCGTTGCGGCTGGATAGACCTGGTGGCGTTGAGATTTGCATGTATGGTTAACGGTGTTACAAAGCTGATTATGACAAAAGCAGATGTGCTGGATGCTTTTAATGAATTACAGGTATGTACAGCCTATGATATAAACGGGTCTGTTACCGAAGAAGTACCTTTCCAACTGGAAAAGCAAAAGCCAGTACCACAGTATAAGAATTTTGAAGGCTGGAAAACAGATATTTCAAAACTGAAGGAGTACGATGAACTGCCAGATAAGATGAAAACATATATTAATTTCATCAACGATTACCTGGGAATAAAAGTTCACTATATCTCTAATGGACCCGGGAGAGAACAATTGATAAACGCCTGATGATCGGGTTCAGTAAAGTTTTGACAAAAAATTTTTTTAAAAATTTGGCTATTTAAAAACTTCGCCGAAATTTTACACCATCTAATCCTGCAGATACTATGGCAATAAAACCTGTAAAAGGGACTAAGGCTCCCGAAAAAAATGATGCTGCTATGAAGGCCGCAGCAAAAAAACCATCATCCAAACCCACAAAGAAAGAAGAAGAAGAGGATGACGACGATGATTTTGATGATGAAGAGGATGTAAAGCCAGCAAAGAAAGGTGGCAAGGCAAGCACCCGTAAAGAAAGCGATGACGATGATGATGATGATGTGGAAGATGAAGTGGATGATTGGGAGAAAGTGGAAGAGGAGGAGGAGTGGGATCCGGATTTTGATGAGTTTGATATTCCAAAATCAAAAGGAAAGAAAGCAACTGGTGGTGGAAAAAAGGGTGCAGACGACGATGACGATTTCAAAATGGATGATGAGTTTAAGGATATGTTTGATGACGGCGATGATTTTGATGATGACGACGATGATTTCTAACTACATTAGATAATGGGAGAGTATCCCGCTAAATCTTTAGCTGCTATTATAACCAACCAAATCTATACGATCAGAGATTTTAAGCTGGTCAAAAACAAGGTGCTGAACTGGGCAAACCGGTTCAGCACTTTTTGTTTGCTTGATAACCATCAATACCAATTGCATCCTCATTCGGAGGAATGTTTACTGGCGGCCGGGGCAAGTCGTTTTATTGTGGCTGATAAACAAACGGATATAAGCAGCCTGCAACAGTTTATTGATAGTAGCAAGGGTTGGTTGTTTGGGCACTTGGCGTATGATCTGAAAAACCAGATTGAAAAACTGACATCTTCCCGGCATGACAGAATTGGCTTTGCAGATTTCTTCTTTTTTGAACCTGAGGTGCTGATAAAGATTAAACCGGGTGAACTGCATATCAGTGCAACGGAACCAGAATTATATTACCAGGAGATAATGGATGCTTCGGCTGTTGCAGATGAGAAGACAGGCCATGTTTCTGTCTCAGGCAGGTTCAGCCGGGATGAATATATTGCCGTTGTTAATGAATTGAAGAAACATATTCTTCGTGGTGATTGTTATGAAATCAACTTCTGTCATGAGTTTTTTGCAGATAATGCAGACCTTAATCCATTAGCATTATATGAAAGGTTGAGTAACATTTCTCCCAATCCCTTTTCTGCATTATATAAGCTGACAGATAAATGGCTGATTTGTGCCAGTCCGGAAAGATTCTTAAGAAGGCAGGGACAAACCGTTTTATCACAACCAATAAAAGGCACATCAAAACGGATGGCTGATGATGAGAAAGATGCTGAAAACAAAAACTGGTTGTATAACAGTGCCAAAGACCGTTCTGAAAATGTGATGGTTGTTGATCTGGTAAGAAATGATCTGTCGAAAGTATGTGAAGAAGGAACAGTAAAGACAGATGAACTGTTTGGTATTTATTCATTTCCGCAAGTACACCAGATGATCTCAACTGTGAGTGGCACTTTGAAAAAAGATATTTTGTTTACTGAAATTATCAAGGCAACGTTCCCTATGGGTTCCATGACAGGGGCTCCCAAAAAGCGGGTAATGGAACTGATTGAGCAATACGAAAAAACCCGGAGGGGAATTTTTTCAGGTGCGGTTGGCTACATCAATCCTGACGGAGATTTTGATTTTAATGTGGTGATACGAAGCATTATGTATAACGAAGCCACTGATTACCTTTCTTATCAGGTTGGTTCTGGCATTACCTGGTATTGCGATGCTGAACAGGAATGGGAAGAATGCCTTATGAAAGCAGCAGCTATTAAAACAGTTCTTGAAAATAAGGAGCCATGATTATTTTGTTCCTGCCTCAGCAGTACCCAAAAGGACCTTCATACTTTCATCAAGAATTTCGTAGCGTTTTGCCACAAAGATGTTCATCTTGGGTGTGGGCAGGCGCAAGAGGTATTTTCCCTCAAGAGCAATTTTATGGTCGAAAGCAGGATTGAACTTGTCGAAAGTGGTCTTGTCCAGTTCAACATATTTCATAATTACTCCTGAACTGAACCGGCCAGAAATATTATAAGCCGAGGAACTGTTCATTTCCTCATCATTCAGGCTGGGAGCGGTAACCAGCAGGTCTTTCATTTCTCCTTTTGTTACGGTTGTAATGCCGCCTTCGCCTTCAAAGATGTAATGTGTGCCAATGAATTTTTTTACATGGTTCATCGACTCATTGGGCAGGTGGTACTGTAGTGTCCAGAAATCACGGCTGCCGCCACTTCTCCGGATAGCCTTATCAACGTTGCCCGGACCACCATTATATGCAGCCAAAACCAGCAGCCAGTCACCATATTTTACATACAAATCAGTTAGCATACGGGCTGCGGCATGAGTACTTTTGAAATAATCCAGCCTTTCGTCATTTCCACGGTTAATCTTAAGTCCGTACTGAACGGCAGCCGCTGGCATAAAAGCCCAGGGACCGCATGCTCCAGACCATGACTTGGCATTATATTTTAAACCCGACTCAATTACTGCCAGGTATTTCATTTCTTTAGGAACTCCGTGCTGGGTAAGCACTTCGTCCATCATGTCGAAATAGGGCTTAGCCCAATCCTTCATGGCCAAAAATCCTTTTTTGTTTCTGCTGATATAGTTCTGTACAAAACTTACTCCCATCGGGTTGAGTCTTGCACCCGTAACGCCATCCCCGCTATAGGCTGAATGCAGCAGGTCTTTGAAGAGTTTGGGATCGTTATCATCTGAAATGACAGAATCTGCCTTTCCGGTTGTGTCTGAAGAAACCATTGAACCTGTTGCAGATGAATTCAGACCAATTTCAGTGGCTTTTGCCGCCTGAATGATCAGAAATCCAAGTCCGCCCAAAATAGATATGTACTTTGCTTTTCTCAAATCTTGCTGATTTATAATCTGTTAGCGACTTTTTGCCACCAACAGCAGGTCTGAAACCTGCAGCAAAGATACCTCATTAAATTTGTTTGTCATGAGTTGAAGCCCAAATGGCATGCCGTTGCTGTGGATAAACAGGGGGATTGAGATGGCGGGAATACCTGCCAAATTGGCCATAACCGTGTAAATATCGGCCAGGTACATGGCGATTGGATCGTCCATTTTTTCGCCTGCTTTGAAGGCCGTGACTGGCGATGTGGGCAGCATTATAAAGTCAAAATCCCTGAAAATCAGGTCAATTTTGTCGATGAGCAGCTTTCTTACCTTTTGGGCACGGGTAAAGTAGGCATCAAAATATCCGGCGCTGAGAACAAAGGTACCCAGCATGATCCGGCGCTTTACTTCTCTGCCAAAACCGGCAGACCGGGTCTGTTTATAAAAATCTGTTAAATCGGCCACTGGAGCCTCTGTCCGGTAGCCAAATTTCACCCCATCGTAGCGGGAAAGGTTGGAGGAAGCTTCGGCAGTAGTAAGGACATAATAGGCCGGAACGACATAATCCAGCAGGTCGAAACTTACTTTTTCTACCACATGGCCCTCAGTTTTTAGCTGTTCAGCCTGTTTTCTTATGGCTGAAGCTATCTCCGGGTCAATGCCGGGATGGTTGAAAGCCTCATCAAAATAGGCAAACCGGAATTTCTTATCTGCGGAGAGCAATTGAGAATAGGCAGGAACTTCTTTTTGAGAAACGGTGCTGTCAAAATCGTCTTTACCAGCCATTACCTCAAGCAGAAGGGCTACATCGGGTATATTGTTGCCGAATATTCCAATCTGGTCAAACGAGGAGGCGTAGGCAATCAATCCATAACGGGAAATGCGGCCATAAGTAGGCTTAAGACCAATAATGCCGCAAAAATCGGCCGGCTGGCGAACAGAGCCTCCTGTATCACTACCCAGCGAAACCATGCACAGACCCGCTTGTACTGCAACAGCAGAGCCACCAGATGAGCCGCCCGGGACCCTTGTTTCATCAGCCGCATTCAGCACTTTACCGTAAACAGAATTTTCGTTGGTGGAGCCCATCGCAAATTCATCACAATTAAGGTTGCCGATAATAATTGCTCCTTCAGCCAGCAACCGTTCAACTGCTGTAGCAGAATAAACAGAACTGAAATTTTTTAGAATGTTGGAGGCAGCAGAAATGCAGTGGTTTTTGTAACAGATTACATCCTTCAGACCGATGATAACGCCGTGTAGTTTGCCTCCTGGCTTACCAGCCGTTCTTTCAGAATCGAGCAATGCTGCCTTTTGCAAGGCTTCATCAGCATATACCTCAATAAAGGCATTGAGGTGTTTTGTTGCATTAATGCGGTCAAGATAATATTGTACCGCCTGTAAGCAGGTTACACTTCCTTCCTTTAATTGGGCATGATATTGCTCAATGGAAGAATACTGAAACAAGGAGAATGTGTTTTTCGTAAGAAATAAATCCGAAGCTAATATTATTCTTTAGGAGAGTTTTTTACATCATTCACCCCGTCTTCCAGTTCCCTCTTTACATTGTTTTTGGCATCGTTGAACTCACGGACACCTTTACCAAGGCCACGCATCAGTTCAGGAATTTTGCGGCCTCCGAATAGAAGTAATACAACGATTACGATGATGATCATTTCGTTGGTTCCAAATGCCAGTAAAACAGGTTGTCCCATAATTGATATAATTGTATTAGGCGTTAAAGATACTAAGTACAGGAAAAAAACCGAATAATTAGAAAAAATATACTGTTCCAATAAAAAACCCCGGCACTCAGAATTTTCTCAGTAACGGGGCTTGTATTGTGCAATTGTAATTGTCGCTTATGCAGATGCAACAGCCATACGCTTTTCACGGATCCTTGCACTCTTACCAGAACGGCTGCGCTGATAGAAGAGCTTGGCACGGCGTACGTGGCCGGTTTTGTTCAGTACAACTGACTCAATGTTAGGTGAGTTATAAGGGAAAACCCTTTCAACACCTACTCCGTCAGAGATTTTACGAACAGTAAAGCTGGCGGTAGCGCCATTTCCCTGTTTTTTAATCACATCACCTTTGAAAGACTGGATACGTTCCTTGTTTCCTTCGATGATTTTATAGTTAACAGTCACATTATCACCGGGTTTGAAAGCCGGAAAACTGTTCTTTTTTGTGAGTTGGTCGTGTACAAACTTTACTGCATCCATAACTTTAATTTTTATTTCCAATCATCCCTTTCGGTACTTTGGATTTTTAAAGGAGTGCAAAGGTAAGCGAAAACTTGTTAAGTTGATAAGTTTTCAGTTGAAAAGTTTGGGATATCCTGATTTATTATTCAGTGCAATAAACCTTTCAGCTTTTTACCTTTTTATCTTCAACCTGAGCTTATCTCGCCACATTTACAGCCCTCTTTTCCCTGATAACAGTCACTTTTATTTGTCCGGGGAAAGTCATTTCGGTCTGAATTTTCTGGGCAATCTCAAAAGAGAGCCTGTCTGCATCCTGGTCACTTACTTTTTCGGCTTCCAGAATGACCCGTAGCTCACGGCCGGCCTGAATGGCGTAGGCTTTTTCAACCCCGTTGTAGCCCATGGCTAAGTTTTCAAGGTCTTTAATCCTTTGCAGGTATTGCTGCATTATCTCCCGGCGGGCACCCGGACGGGCACCGCTGATGGCATCACAGGCCTGGACGATCGGCGAAATAACATATTGCATTTCCATCTCGTCGTGGTGGGCGCCAATCGCATTTACCACGGCAGGGTTTTCTCCATATTTTTCAGCCAGTTTGGCTCCAAGCAGGGCATGGCTCAGTTCGCTTTCTTCATCAGGTACTTTTCCAATATCGTGTAGAAGACCAGCTCTTTTGGCCAGTTTGGGGTTAAGTCCCAGTTCGGCTGCCATCGTAGCGCAGAGGTTTGCTGTTTCCCGGCTGTGCATCAGCAGGTTTTGGCCATAAGAAGAACGGAAACGCATACGGCCTACCATCCGCACCAGCTCTTTGTGCAGACCATGAATGCCCAGTTCGATTACTGTTCTTTCGCCAATTTCCATTACCTGTTCTTCAATCTGCTTACGGGTTTTTTCCACCACTTCCTCAATACGGGCAGGGTGAATACGGCCATCGGCCACAAGCCTTTGCAAACTGAGGCGGGCAATTTCCCGGCGCAGCGGGTCGAAGCTGGAAAGAAGGATAGCTTCCGGGGTATCATCAACAATAAGGTCAACACCGGTGGCGGCTTCAATGGCACGGATGTTCCGGCCTTCACGACCGATAATCTGGCCTTTTATTTCATCGCTTTCGAGATTGAATACGGTGATTGTATTTTCAATTGCCTGTTCAGCAGCAGTACGCTGAATAGTCTGGATGATGATTTTACGGGCTTCTTTATTGGCCTTTTGCTTGGCATCTTCCACAATTTCCTGCTGCAGGGTTAGTGCCTGTGTTTGAGCTTCATGCTTCAGGCTTTCAACCAATTGAGCTTTGGCTTCTTCAGCTGAAAGATTCGCAATTTTTTCAAGTCGGCGGATATGCTCTTCCTGGTGTTTTTCCAGCTCGGTGCGTTTGATATTGACCAGTTCAATCTGGCGGTTCAGGTTTTCCTTGATGGCTTCATTTTCTTTTATCTGCTTGTCAAGGTTGCCTTCTTTTTGATTGATGGATTGCTCCTTCTGCCGGATGCGGTTTTCAGAGTCGTTGATTTTTTTGTTCTTTTCAAAAACCTCTTTGTCGTGGGCCGATTTCATTTGTACAAACTTCTCTTTGGCCTCCAGTTCTTTTTCCTTGCGGATGGTTTCGGCCCTGAGTTCGGCTTCTTTGATAATTACCTGCGACTGATGCTCGGCTTCTTCTATTTGCTTGCGGGTGTTTTTGGCAAAAATTACCTTACCCGCTATGATGCCCGCAATAAGGGCAACTGCGCCGATGATGATGGATAATATATTCGGATCCATTGAATGTTATTTTTTGGTATTGCACGGGGCAATATGTTAATAAAATAGTCATACTATGCTTAAAGTATGTAATCAGCGAAGATACAAAAGGTTATCGTATGGAGGAAATTGGATATAGCGGCTACGTTTCCCCTTTTTATGCAGCTTTTACCATTTGAAATCCTGCAGGCAACGTTTGTCATATTACTGTAACTGGTTAGCCCTGATTTCCGTATCCTTGCAGACTTAAAATTGAGATACATGAACAAGTTTCTTCTGGTTGTCGCTTTTTTACCCCTGTTTGCCACGGCACAGGTGAAAGAACAAAAATTTTCTGTAAAGGGCAGTTTCGGCAAATTGAAACATCAGCCAGACTGGATTTACCTGCAATACCGGAATGGTGATGAGTGGAAAACCGACAGTGTTCAGCCGAAGGATGGAAAATACACTTTTGCAGGTGCGGTGACGGAGCCAACGCTGGCAAGAATACGGGTGAAGTATAAACTAGATGTGGCTGGTAAGACAGTTCAGATGATGCCGGGCAGGGATATTGTTTCTGTTTTTCTGCAGAGTGGCAAACTGAATGTGAGTTCGGCAGATTCGTTCAGCAATGCAAAAATAAAAGGCTCGGCAGCGCACAGTGCTTACACAAAACTGAAAGAGCAGGAGAAGCCGTTTAATGATAAGATGGAGCCGATGGTAGCCAAGTACAGGGAGTATGCCAAGAATAACGATAAAGAAAACCAGTTGAAACTGGAAGCAGAACTTGAAGCTATTGAGAAAGACATGAATGATAAAGTGTATGGCGATTTTGTCCGCAATAATCCTTCTTCGCCGATTGCCTTGTATGCGCTGAAGCAATATGCAGGCTGGGATATTGATGCTGATAAGGTGGAGCCGATGTTTAATTCTCTGTCGGATGCAAATAAGAACTATCCTTCGGCGGAAGCCTTTAAAGAAAGTATTGAAACGGCCAAAAAGACCGGCATTGGTAAAACAGCGATGGACTTTACACAAAATGATACGCTGGGTGTGCCGGTGAGCCTGTCCACTTTCAGGGGAAGATATGTGCTGATTGATTTTTGGGCAAGCTGGTGCGGCCCCTGCCGTGCCGAGAACCCGAATGTGGTAAAAGTGTTTAACAAGTACAAGGATAAAAACTTTCATATCATCGGTGTATCGCTTGACAGGCCTGGGCAAAATGCTAAATGGCTGAAAGCGATAAGCGATGATAAGCTTACCTGGACACATGTGAGTGACCTGAAGTTCTGGGATAATGAGGTGGCCAAACAATACGGCATAAAGGCCATACCGCAGAACCTGCTGCTCGACCCTGCCGGAAAGATAATTGCCAAGAACCTGCGGGGCGAGGAATTGGACAGCAAGCTGAGTGAGTTTATTAAGTAAGAAGATACTGATATTGGAGATGCCGGCTGTGAGCCGGCATTTTTTTATGCGCTGTAGTGAGCGAAAGTATAATTGCAGGTGGCATAAGTGAACTTGCAGGAGGGGAAAGTAAAGTTGCAGGTGGCGTAAGTGAACTTGCAGGAGGAAGAAGTAAATTGCAGGTGGCATAAGTGAAGTTGCAGGAGGAAGAAGTAAAGTTGCAGGTGGCATAAGTGAAGTTGCAGGAGATGTAAGTGAACTTGCAGGAGGGAAAAGTAAAGTTGCAGGTGGCGTAAGTGAACTTGCAGGAGAGAAAAGTAAAGTTGCAGGTGACGTAAGTGAACTTGCAGGAGGGAAAAATAAAGTTGCAGGAGGCATAATTGAACTTGCAGGTGACGTAAGAGAGACTGTTCAATAAACTGTGCGGAAACAGGTAGTTAAGAAATAAGAAAAGAGGCTGATACTTTTTGGTACCGGCCTCCTCTTCTTCTTTTAGTTGTGTTATCTTGATACAAATTTGTACAACGGCGGTGCCGCAAAGCAGCACATAAAGCTATCTGACACCCGCCTGCGGAGAATCCTCCTAAGGTGTATTCAACATACCCGTTTCAGGGTATTAATTTCCAATAATAAAACTTTATTTTAGTCAGCTAATAATTATGGTGTATGAATTGCAACAGGTATGTCTTATCGTTTGTATTAAGTTTAACCATTCTTTTGTTTGCATCTGTCCCCTTGCAGGCACAAGGCAAGAAATTGACTGTGGCGGAGAAGAATACATTACTGGCCAATTTTGGCAAAGTACTCGCTGATGTGAAAAATGATTTTAAGACAATTGCAACAGGAGAACTGAAAGAATGGCAGGGTAAAAAAGTATCCTTATCAAAAGTACAGTTGCTTCCGGTTTATTATGAGTTGAATAAAATTTACTCTATCTGCTATGGCATGGATGAGATAAACCGAAATGAAAAGCACAACTACTTTCTGGATATATCCCCATTTAGTATTGCTGAAATGTATGCTGCATTATCAGTAACACTAAAGGCCAAAGGATTTGTGGAAGTGCAGCCTCAAAGACTTGAAGCCATTGATACGATAAGGGCATTCCGTTCTAAAGAAGCAGTCGTGGTGTTGAAAGGTGCAAAAGATATGATTGATAAAACGACCAGTATTACCATTGGCAAATTAAATTACTACTATGGAACAAATGTGCTGGCAGTAAAACCCTCCAATGCTGCTATAAAAAACAAAAATGAATTTGCGTATCAACACCCATGTGGCCTCCGGGCAAGCGGAAGGTATATTGCTGGTGATACACTTATTGAAGGGAAAATTATTTATTGTTCGAATAAAAGCAACGGACCAGCCTCCTTCACAGGAACTTATTTAAACAAGGGATATTTACCCAGAACTTATATTGGAAATGCTTCAGGAAATATGCCCATGGAGCTGGATATGGTAAAAGGGCAGTTGGATTTTGCTAAATGGGGTGTAATTTTTACGGGGGATTTTGTTGACATCGTGCCTCCCAGTACCATCTTTGGAAAAGGCTACCTGCAAGTAAACGGTGATTCTGTATACGGGTATTTGCACAATAATACGGGCTATGAACCAGTTTATTTTTTTACGCCAGCAGATAAAAACAAAAAGAGAATAAGGCTGTATTCCGAATATCAGGGCTCCGGACAGCCTAAACTGGTGTATGAGAACAATTCGGTGGCAGAAGAAGAAAAAGAGTGGGCCGATATTGAACAAAGAGTAAAAAACCGGCAAAATAATTTGGGTAGTGGTAATTCAGGTGGCAGTGGTGCAAATACCAACTCGCCGGGATATGCAAGAAAGGCAGAAGATGCTACAGCAGCAAGAATCAGATTATTTGATTGGATAAGGGAAAATGATAAGGCAAGGCAAGCCGATGTTAACCAGTGTATTAAGGACAGAGCTTATGGCGCAGGCATTGCCAGAATGAGCGGACATTGTAAACGGGCTGAAGCTTATTTTAAAGAGCATAATGATAAATGCTACGATTATCTCAAAGAATATGAAAAATATACCCCAGCCGAACTGGTAAGTGATATTAAAGCAAGGATGAAAGCGGTGGTTGACGCATCACAAGGAATGAAGTAAAGCGTTTTTTCTGGTGCGGCCTGCAATGAAATTAGATGCTTTATAAGGCGATTACTATCTTGCTTTTTACTGAACAGAATCAAGCGACAAAAGTAAACTTGAGGATGGAGAAGTAAAGTTGCAGGAGACGTAATAGTGATTGTTCAATAAACTGTGCGGAAGCGGATTACATAATTAATAAAGTTGCAGATTTATTACCGATAACAGCAAACCCGTCTTTGGTGCTTTACGGATGGAGACCTGTTGCCCTTTTTCTGTTTGTTCAAATTCTACTTTTGTTATAGGAATTTCTTCGCCGTTTACGATGAGTGAATACCAATGCAGTTCTTTCATTTCTCCCTGGGCTATACTTAAAGAAGCGCTGCCGGCTTCGTAGCTGAGCAGATATTTCTTTTCTTCAACTGTTCCGGGAGTGCAAAGCGCATTGCCTTGCTTAAGGTCGTGGAAGAGTTTTCGTGAAAGAAAATAAAATGTGATGATGCCTGCGGCTACCGAAATGATTGCAAGAAGGAGAAAGAGTCCGCCAAAATTCTTATTGAGACTGCCATAAATAAAAGCGATAAGAAAGAGGAGAAGAACAACAGCTGCAGCCGGAAACAATTTCCGCCTGATTTCCCTTTTTAACAGTTTGATTTCTTCTGGATGAAGCGGTTCATATGCAGTGCCGGGTTTCATTTTTGCAATCCGCTGTCTACCATTTTTTCGAGGTGGGTGAGTTTTTCGGCAATGGTTTGTAACTGGATGCCTGCGGCGGCCTGTTCTTCCTGCTCGGTGGCAAACCAGATGAGCACCATGGCGATATAGTCCTGCATGTCTTTGCCGGCAAACTGTGTTCTGAACTCCACAATTTTTTCGTTGATGATCTTTAAAGTCTTGCGGATGACCTCCTCATCTTTTGGTTCTATTTTGATGCGGTAGGTGCGGTCGCCGATGAGGGCTGATATGGGAATGAGTTCGGGCATTGTTTGTTTTTTTTCATTCAGGTCAAACGTTGCACTTCGCCAGGTTCAGTACGACGTTTACTCGCCCAGCAGGGCAATGCAACGGTCAATTTCTTTTATGTAATGCGTAAGCCTTTTTTCGAATTCTTTTTTATCGGCATCGCTCATAGCATCAGCATTTACTTTTAATATACTGGCCTGCTGTTTCAGTTCGTCAATGGTTTGCTGGTTCTCAGCCGTCTTCTGGCTGGCAAGTTGCAATTCCTGTTTCAGTGCAGCATTTTCTTTCTGCACAGCAGCATGTTGTTTCAGCAGTTGCTGAAGTTTTTCCTGTATGCGTTTAAGTTGCTCTTCTTGCAAGGCCCGGTTATTTTGAAAAGTTGAATTGGGAGATTGGGAAATTTATCTCAAACCCGCTGTATTTCCTTTTCTCCCTTAAATAAAACTATTACATGGCAGTAATCTTGTTTTCCCAATTCCCCAATCACTTCACTTCCTGATTTCTGCGCTCAGTTCTTTTTCGAGTGATGTCATTATTTTATTCATCCAGCCGTCAATTTCTTTATCGGTCAGTGTTTTTTGTTCGTCGAGGAAAGTGAAGTTAACGGCTACTGATTTTTTACCGGCACCGAGTTTTTCACTTTCAAAGATGTCGAACAGTTTTACATCCTGTAATGTACTGATTTTAACTTTCTGCACTGTTTGCTGTACCTGTTCCCAGGCCAGCTCTTTGGACACCACCATGGAGATGTCCCTTTGCACAGCAGGGTATTTGGGCAGTTCTTTCACCTTCCGGTTTTGCTGTGCAGCGATAGCGGCAATTTGTGCCCAGCTGAACTCGGCATAGTACACAGGCTGTTTGATGCCGAACTTGCTGAGTACTGTTTTCTTCACTTCACCTGCACCGCCGATGATTTCACGATTGTATTTAAACACCAGGTGATTGTCGAGTTTTGGTACAGCTATTATCTCAGCAGTAACATCCGGAATGCCAAGAGATTTGAAAATGGTTTCTGCTGTTCCTTTCAGTAAATAAAAATCGGCAGCCACGGCTTTTTGTTTCCAGTTGTCTTCTGTTTTGTTGCCGCTTATAACTATTGCCAAACGGTCGAGTTCGATGTACCTGGCCGGACCGCTGGTGCTGTAAGCTTTGCCAAATTCGAAGAGGCGGAGCGAATTGTTTTTGTGATTGAGGTTGTGCGCTACAACTTCCAGTGATGTTTCAAAGAGGGAGTTGCGCATAATATTCAGCTCGGCGCTGAGACTGTTAATCATCTTCACCATGCTTTGCTGTTCTTCTTCTGAATAATAAGCAGCATTGGTGATGGAGTTGGTCATCATTTCGTTGAAGCCAAGGCCGGCAAGATAGTTGGCCACTTTTTCACGATACACTTCGGCTGAGTAATTCTCCTCAACGGCAGGTGTGATGGTGATGGCATCCGGGATTTCGATATTATCGAGGCCGTCTATCCGTACGATTTCTTCCACAATATCGGCAGGCAGGCTGATGTCGGGTTTGTGATAAGGAACCGACACCCGCAGTTCATCAATTCCTTCTTTAAGAATTTCAAAGCCAAGGCTGGTTAAGATATCTTTAACCGCATCGGGGTGATAATTTTTACCACTCAGCTTTTTTATGTAATGCCACTTGATGGCTACTTCTGTTTTTTCTTTTTTAGCCGGATATACATCCACTATTTCCGAAGCGATTTCGCCATCGCCGAGTTCCTTAATCATCAGAGCGGCTCTTTTCAGCACATTGACTGTTGCTGAAATATCTGTTCCTTTTTCAAAACGGGTGGCTGCATCTGTTCTCAACCCATGACGGAAGGATGTTTTACGTAAAGTGATGCCATCGAAGAAGGCACTTTCGAGAAAAATATTTTTAGTGCTGTCGGTTACGCCGCTATGCAGGCCGCCAAATACGCCGGCAATGCACATGCCTTCGCCTGCGTCGCAAATCATCAGGTCGTCGGCACTGAGTTTCCGTTCTTTTTCATCCAGTGTAACGAAGGGAGTGCCTTCGGGCAGATTTTTCACCACCACTTTTTTGCCGCCAATTTTATCGGCATCAAAAGCATGTAATGGCTGGCCTGTTTCATGCTGGATGAAATTGGTTATGTCAACGATATTATTGATAGGGCGCAGGCCGATGGCTTTCAGTTTTTGCTGCAGCCATTTGGGAGATTCTTTGACGGTAATATTTGCAATGCTGATGCCGCTGTAACGGGGGCAGGCTTTTTCATTTTCAATCACCACTTCAACAGGCAAAGAAGTGTTATCAATCTTAAACCCATTGCTGTTTGGAAATTTAGGTTTTATATCTTTCTTATCGTGATGGTTGAGGTAAGCACATACATCTCTTGCCACACCCCAATGGCTCATCGCATCCATGCGGTTGGGAGTGAGACCTATTTCATAAATGATATCATCAAAAGGCTGGAAATATTCAGCAGCAGGGATGCCCACTTTCACATCTTCGGGCAGTACCATTATACCGGCATGTGAAGTGCCAAGACCAATTTCGTCTTCGGCGCAAATCATTCCATAGCTCTCCACACTGCGGATTTTTGCCACTTTCATCGTCAAAGGCTCGCCTTCAGTTGGGTAAATAGTGGTCCCTACTGTGGCAACAACCACTTTTTGTCCGGCAGCAACGTTGGGCGCACCACAAACAATCTGCAGCGGCTCACCATTCCCGGTATTTACTTTGGTCAGTGTGAGTTTATCAGCGTTAGGATGTTTTTCGGCAGAAAGCACTTCACCAATCAGCAGGCCCTTCATGCCGCCTTTTACCTCTTCATATTTGTACATACTTTCCACCTCAAGACCGATAGAAGTAAGGATGCGGCTCAGTCTTTCGGGGTCAACAGTCACAGGCAGGTATTCGCTCAGCCATTTGTACGAAATCGTCATTTTCTTAGCAACATTTTATTGCTGCGAAGATAAAGGAAACGGAGGAAGTAGGGGTTGGGCTACCTGTTACATCCTGTAGCAGATAGCATTGATATTCATGCCGGCACCAACAGAGGCAAACATGATGATATCACCATCATTCAGGTCATGAACATCCCAATTCCCTTTCCGAACCATATCAAACAGGGTGGGAATGGTGGCTACCGAGCTGTTGCCCAGTTTGTGAATGTTCATTGGCATGATATGTTCCGGAATTTCTTTGATACCATACAGTCTGAACAGCCGCTTGATGATGCCTTCATCCATTTTTTCATTGGCCTGGTGGATAAAAACTTTCTTTACTTCTGTTATCGAAACACCAGCTTTATCCAATACATCTTTCATGGCGGCAGGCACATGCTGCATGGCGTATTCGTACACCTTGCGACCCTTCATTTTTATGTAACGGATGCGGGGATCGCTTCCGGGAAAATTGCTTTTGCCAAGGTGCAGGTAGTATGCTTCGTCAATGCAATGGCTTTGCACACTCCAGGACAGGATGCCGCTTTTTCTTTCATTTTCCTGATACTCCAGAACGGTTGCTCCGGCACCATCAGAAAAAATCATGCTGTCACGGTCGTACACATCCAATACACGACTGAGTGTTTCGGTTCCAATTACCAATGCTTTTTTTGCTGAACCGGCTTTAAAATAATTGTCGGCCTGTATAACACCCTGCACCCAACCCGGGCAGCCAAAGAGAATGTCGTAGGCAACACAATTGGGATTTTTGATGCCAAGTCCATGCTTGACCCTTGAAGCCAGTGCCGGCAGCACATCGGTTTGAATAGTATGCTTGATAACATTGCCAAAGTTGTGCGCCAGTATAATCTGGTCCAGTTCTTCGGGATTGATGCCGCTGTCTTCGATGGCGGCTTTTGCGGCAATGATGGCCATGTCAGAAGAGTTCATCTCTTCTGCAGCATACCGCCGTTCTTCAATACCAGTTATTTCCTGGAATTTATCCACTACTTCCTGTGGCGGAGTGGTGATACGGTCTTCATTTTCGCCATAAAAATCATGTACAGTAAAATCCCGGTTTGTTTTAATAACCGGCGGAATGTAGCAACCTGAGCCTGTAATTACTGTTTTCATTTTTCAACTAAATTTCCGGTTTGGATAAGGATGAAAAAAAATAAAGGTAGTTGATAAATGCCTAACGGGTGTTTGCTTCTTGTTGTTTGTATCTGATTGCTTTTATTTGTGTTACAGATTGAATACTGGAAAAAGGATGAAAACAATTGGATTTTATTCATTGCTGATAGTAGCAGTTTTGGCCGGATGGTTTATTGCCGAACTGATTAAAAAAGGGGTGAAGCCACGGCAGTCATTCCGTCGAACTATAATCTATATGTTGGCTATGTTTGCCTTTATAATACTGTACACTGCGCTGATTGTGTGGTTGGTGACTTTAATCTTTGGCAAACCTTAGTCAACTTCTTATTTTTACCGCCTGATAAAACCAACTTATATATGTCAACCAAACTTTTACAAGGGAAGAAAGGAATCATTTTTGGTGCATTAGACGAAAAATCAATCGCCTGGAAAACAGCATTGAAATGTTATGAAGCCGGTGCAGAAATCATTTTGACCAATGCCCCGGTAGCCATCCGCATGGGTGAAATAAACAAATTATCGGAAATGTGCGGCAATGCACCCGTAATTGAAGCAGATGTAACCCACCTTGATGAATTGAAAAACCTGTTTACGAAGTCAATGGAACATTTTGGAGGTAAAATTGATTTTGTTCTCCATTCAGTAGGTATGAGTATGAATATGCGGAAAAATCACCATTATACCGGCATCAGCTATACCTGGAACCACAAAACATTGGATATTTCCTCTCTCAGCCTGCACAAAGTGCTGCATACTGCCTGGAACCTGGATGCTATCAGTGACTGGGGAAGTGTAGTGGCCCTGACCTACATTGCGGCACAGAGGGTGTTCCCTGACTATAACGAAATGGCCGATGCCAAAGCCCTGCTGGAAAGCATTACCCGCAACTTTGGTTACCACTATGGTGTAAGAAACAAAGTGAGAATTAACACCGTTTCTCAATCGCCAACCCGCACTACAGCCGGCAGTGGGGTGAAAGGTTTTGACGGTTTTATCTCTTTTGCTGAGGAAATGAGTCCGCTGGGCAATGCTTCTGCAGAAGCCTGTGCCGAATACTGTGTTACTCTGTTCAGCGATCTTACCCGTTATGTAACAATGCAAAATCTCTTCCACGATGGCGGCTTCAGCTTTACAGGTGTAACCCAGGGCGTAATAGACAAGATAGAAAAGGGTATGCAATAACCTGTTGAAATAAAGGCTTTTGGCCCTTTAATGATATATTCAGCCCCTCCGGTTGTTTTTAAACATCGGGGGGGCTGATTTTTATCAGTATTTGATTGTAACGGATTTGTCATGTTTGTACATACTTCAATTAACAGGTATGTACAAAATAATTGTTTTGGTAAAACAGGTGCCCGATACCCGCAATGTGGGTAAGGATGCCATGAAAGCCGATGGTACAGTAAACCGTGCCGCATTGCCCGCCATCTTCAATCCAGAAGATTTGAATGCCCTTGAACTGGCACTGGAAGTGAAAGACAAGTATCCCGACACACAAATTACCCTGCTGACGATGGGTCCGGTAAGGGCTGCGGAAATTTTACGGGAAGGATTGTACCGTGGCGCAGATGCTGGTGTGTTGTTAACCGATAAGGCATTTGCCGGATCTGATACACTGGCTACTTCGTATGCGCTGTCAAGGGCCATCCGTAAGATTGGCGAATTTGACTTAATCTTCGCCGGCCGCCAGGCTATTGATGGTGATACAGCACAGGTGGGTCCGCAAGTAGCAGATAAACTGGGTATTCCGCAGATTACCTATGCCGAAGATGTGATTTCCCTGAAAGATAAAACCGTGCAGATAAAACGCAGGCTTGAAAGAGGCTTTGAAGTAGTGGAAGGGCAACTGCCGCTGTTAGTTACAGCCCACAGTACGGCACCCGATTGCCGCCCAAGAAATGCCAAGAGGCTGATGAAGTACAAAAGGGCCACCACACTTTCAGAAAGGCATAATGTGTCAGACGACTATTTATCTGCCAACGATAAGCCCTATCTCAATATCACAGAATGGTGCGCCAAAGATGTGGACAGCGACCTGGCCCAGCTAGGTTTGGGTGGTTCACCCACCAAAGTAAGGCAGGTGGAAAATATCGTTTTCCAGGCGAAAGAATCAAAAGTGCTGACTACTGATGATGGTGATATTGAATGGCTGATGCAGGAACTGATTACCAATCACACTATTGGATAAACAGCAGAATTATTCTACTTACAATTAAAAACAGAACAATGAATAATGTTTGTGTTTACTGCGAAATAGAAGAAGGAAAGATACAGGATGTGAGTTTTGAATTGCTCACCAAAGGCCGTTCGCTTGCCAACCAGCTGAATGTAAAACTGGAAGCCCTGATAATTGGCGAGAACCTGGCCGGCATGGAAAAAGAAGTAAGCAAATATGGAGTGGATATTGTCTTCCTGGCTGATGATAAACGGTTGTATCCCTTTACAACTTTACCGCATACAGCCATTGCTGTTGGTTTGTTTAAAGAAACACAACCGCAGATTGTGCTGATGGGAGCCACTTCTATAGGTAGGGATTTGGGACCCCGCATTTCATCTTCACTTACCAGCGGATTGACAGCAGACTGTACTGACCTGCAGATTGGTGAATACGAAGACAAAAAAGCAGGAAAGAAATATGAGAACCTGTTATACCAGATTCGTCCGGCATTTGGCGGAAATATCGTTGCCACCATTGTAAACCCGGATAACCGTCCGCAGATGGCCACAGTGCGGGAAGGTGTAATGAAGAAGGAAGTGCTTACTGAATCGCACAAAGCTGAGGTGGTGAATATTGATGTAAACAAATACCTGAACGATGCTGACTTTGCCGTAAAGATTATCGAAAGGCAGATAGAACAATCGAAGGTGAACCTTAAAGGTTCTTCCATTATTATCGCCGGTGGCTATGGTGTGGGTTCTAAAGAAAACTTCAACCTGCTTTATGATCTGGCCCATGCCATTGGTGCAGAAGTGGGAGCTTCGAGAGCAGCAGTAGATGCTGGTTTTGCAGATAAGGAAAGGCAAATAGGTCAAACTGGTATTACAGTAAGGCCTAAGCTGTACATCGCCTGTGGTATTTCGGGTCAGATACAACATATAGCTGGCATGCAGGAATCGGCGATGGTTATTTCCATTAATAACGACCCCAATGCGCCTATTAACAAGTTGGCCGATTATGTGATACAGGGCAACCTGGAGAATATTATTCCAAAAATGATTAAATATTACAGGAAGAATATAAAATAGCTCCGGATTTCAATCCGGAGAGAGAAAAAGAAAGAACTAAATTTTTAAAATAATCCACATGGGTAATTTTTATCTGGATACCGCCGAACTGAAATTTCATCTTACACATCCGCTGATGCAGAAGATTGTAGGACTGAAAGAAAGAAATTATACAGAGCATGAAAAGTTTGATTATGCGCCTGTTGATTTTGAAGATGCAATGGACAGCTATGACCAGGTGTTAGAAATTGTTGGCGACATCTGTGCCAATACTGTTGCGCCCAATGCCGAAGGCGTGGATGCGGAAGGTCCGAAACTGATAGACGGGCATGTGCAATATGCAGCCGGAACACAGAAAAACCTGGATGCTATTGTTAAGGCCGGGCTGATGGGTATTACACTTCCCAGGAAATATAATGGCTTAAACTTCCCGATTGTGCCATACATTATGGCGGCAGATATGGTGTCACGGGCAGATGCAGGTTTTGTAAATATCTGGGGTTTGCAGGATTGTGCTGAAACTATACATGAGTTTGCCGATGAAGACCAACAGGCCAGATTTTTACCAAGAATATCAGCCGGGGAAACCGCTGCGATGGATTTAACTGAGCCAGATGCAGGAAGTGACTTGCAGGCCGTGCAACTGAAAGCTACTTTAGTGGATGGTAAGTGGTTTCTGAATGGTGTTAAGCGTTTTATCACCAATGGCGATGGGCACATCTCGCTGGTATTGGCCAGGTCGGAAGAAGGTACATCGGATGGCCGCGGCTTATCCATGTTTATTTACGACCGCAACAGCAACGCTGTAACAGTAAGAAGGATTGAACATAAGCTGGGCATTATCGGTTCGCCAACCTGCGAACTGGTATTTAAAAATGCACCAGCTGAATTGGTTGGTCAAAGAAAATTCGGCCTGATAAAATATGTTATGGCCCTGATGAATGGTGCCAGGCTGGGTATAGCTGCACAATCAGTAGGCGTGGCCGATGCCGCCTACCGTGAAGCGGTGGCTTATGCAAAAGAAAGGGTACAGTTTGGCAGTTCCATCAGTAAGTTTCCGGCGGTGTATGAAATGATTTCAAAGATGAAAGCAAAAGTGGATGCTATCCGCACTTTACTATATGAAACAGCCCGTTTCGTGGATGTGTATAAGGCCTATGAGCATATTGCAAAAGAAAGGACACTGACTCCTGAAGAAAGGAATGAAATGAAAGCCTACCAGAAGCTGGCTGATATTTTTACGCCGATGTCTAAAGGACTTTCTTCTGAAATATGTAACCAGGTTGCTTATGACTCATTACAGATACACGGTGGATCAGGCTTTATGAAAGATTATCCTATTGAGAGAATTTACCGTGATGCCCGTATTACGAGCATTTATGAAGGCACTACACAGTTGCAGGTGGTGGCTGCTGTTCGTGGTGTAACCACCGGCGGTTATCTTGCACAGATGAGGGCCTATGAACAGATAGAAATAAAACCGGAACTGCTTGGTTACCGCAACTATATTGTTGAGATGGCCAACGATTATGAAGAGGCCGTAAAGAAAGTAACAGAAGTAAATAATAATGAGTACACCGATTTCCATGCCCGCCGCTTAGTGGAAATGGCAGGTAACATTATTATGGCGCATCTGCTGGTACTGGATGCCAACCGGGAGCACAGCTACTGGAAATCGCTGGATATTTTCTTGAAGATTGCACAGGGTGAAAACAAGGGCAAGCTGGAGTTTATTAATATTACCAATCCGGCTGACCTTGGTAAGTACAAGATAGATTAACCGAAACGACTGCTTCGCTATATGAAACGAAAAAAGCTGCTCAAAAGGCAGCTTTTTTCATTCTGAAAATTTTAAAAGGGTTAATACTCGTCTTCGTTAAAGAGGAAGTCGTCTTGTGTGGGATAGTCGGGCCAGATGTCTTCGATGGTTTCGTACACATCGCCTTCATCTTCCAGTTCCTGCAGGTTTTCCACAACTTCGATAGGTGCTCCGCTACGGATAGCGAAGTCAATCAATTCGTCCTTAGTGGCGGGCCATGGCGCATCTTCAAGGTACGAGGCTAATTCAAGTGTCCAGAACATCTTCTAATCGTTTAGTTGATTAATCAAACTTACTTTCGTCTGGAGGGTATCCTCCAAAATTTCCGCAAATGTAGCTGTATTAAGGAATTTTCCAAATCCTAAGTTGTCAGACCGTTTTGGAAGAATTTCTTAAAAAAAGCCCTGGTTTTTAATTGTCTTTTTGCCACAGGACGGTATTTACAGATATTTGGACACGGAAAACGACAATTCATAACAATGCTGACCGGAAAAAACATATACAAACGCTACGGAACAGTGGAAGTGCTGCGGGGAGTGGAACTTGAAATCAGAAAAGGAGAAGTGGTTTCTATTGTGGGGCCATCCGGCTCGGGCAAAAGCACTTTGCTGCATATTCTTGGCACATTAGACAAAGCGGATAACGGAACAGTAATGATGAATGGGACAACCATCAGTTCACTTACCGGAAATAAACTGGCAGCTTTCAGAAATAAACATATTGGTTTTGTTTTCCAGTTTCATCATTTGCTGCCCGAGTTTACTGCATTGGAAAATGTGTGTATTCCCGGATGGCTGGCGGGCAGAAAGAAGACAGAAGTAAGGACTGAAGCAGAACGGTTGCTGAATATGCTGGGCCTGTCAGAAAGAATGGAAAACAAACCCAATCAGCTTTCCGGTGGTGAGCAGCAACGGGTGGCTGTGGCAAGGGCGTTAATCAATAAGCCTGATATTATTTTTGCCGATGAACCTACCGGCAACCTTGATACGGCAAATGCCAAAGAACTGCATAAACTTTTTTTTGATCTGCGGGACCAGTTCAATCAAACTTTTCTCATTGTTACCCACAACGAAGAACTGGCACAACTCAGCGACAAGGTGCTGAATATGAAAGATGGGAAGATTGAGGGTGAGGAATGGGGAAAGGTGAATGGGGAAAGGTGAAAGGTTTAATGTTGAAAGTTCAGGTTCGCTATCGTACCTCGTACATCACACTTCGTACTTCGGTTTATCTCGGTTTCCAGGGAATTTCTTCTGCTCCCAATTTATAAGCTGCATACCTGCTTAGCACAAATAAATAATCGCTAAGGCGGTTGAGGTATTGAATGACGATTGTTTCTACAGGGCTTCCAACTTCCTTCAGCCGGACAGTATTTCGTTCAGCCCTTCTGCAAACACAGCGGGCAATATGCAGGTGCGAAACCGCAGGGTGCCCGCCTGGCAGGATAAAGTTTTTCATTTCGGGCAGTACCTCATTCATTCTGTCTATTTCCTTTTCGAGCAGTTCAACATCCTGTTCTTTTAAATCAGGTATCTGCATTTTAGGTTCTTTTTCAGGGTCGCAGGCAAGCGAGGAGCCAATGGTGAAAAGCCTGTCCTGAATTTCTTTCAATGTTTGCTGGCTGGTAGTATCATCAAAAATATCACGGCAAAGACCGGTATAAGAGTTCAGTTCATCAACAGTGCCGTATGCTTCAATGCGCAAATGCGATTTGGAAACCTTGGTGCCGCCGATGAGTGAAGTAGTGCCTTTGTCG
This sequence comes from uncultured Chitinophagaceae bacterium, assembly GCA_937858715.1. Taxonomy (GTDB): domain Bacteria; phylum Bacteroidota; class Bacteroidia; order Chitinophagales; family Chitinophagaceae; genus JJ008. The sequence goes on from CALLZY010000005.1 coordinate 78,980, forward strand.
CCGGTTTTTGTATATATCTTAAATGCCATGATGAATGATGATTGGTTGATAACAATTGCTGCCAGAAAAAGTTGTGAGTGGCAGCCGGTTATTTTTAATGATGAACGTATTTGCCGGTATGTTCATTTTTCTTATCAGTTTCGATAAGGCCATCTCTCAGTCTGACAATCCGGTGGGCATGGTTGGCAATATCTTCTTCGTGGGTTACCAGCACAATGGTATTTCCGTTTTCATGGATTTTATTGAAAATCTCCATGATTTCGTAAGAGGTCTTTGTATCAAGATTACCGGTTGGTTCATCTGCCAGTATCAGTGAAGGATTGTTGACCAATGCCCTGGCAATTGCCACCCGCTGGCATTGTCCGCCGCTCATTTCATTGGGCTTGTGATGGCTTCGGTCGGTAAGGTTTACCATTTCCAGCACTTCTTTTGCTTTCTCTGTTCGTTGCTTTCTGCCCATGCCTGCATACACCAGCGGCAAGGCCACATTCTCCAAAGCCGTAAGCCTTGGCAGCAGGTTAAATTGCTGGAATACGAAGCCGATTTCTTTATTTCTCACCTCGGCAAGGTCATTATCCCTCATTTTGCTTACATCATTATTGTTGAGCACATAAGTGCCGGCAGTGGGTGTATCAAGGCAACCGAGAATATTCATCAGGGTGCTTTTGCCCGAGCCTGACGGCCCCATCAGAGCTACGTATTCGTTCTTAATAATGTCAAGAGAAATGCCCATCAGCACCGGCAGTTCCTGTCTGCCCATAAAGTAGCTTTTGCGGATGTCGTCAAGATGGATAATTGAGTTCATACTATAAATTCCAATTACAAAATTCCAAATTCCAGTTTTTGAGTCCTTCAGTTTGAAACTGTTGGGATTTGGAATTTGTCAATTTGGTTTTTTTATGGCTTTGGGTACTTTAAAAAACTGACCGTCATGCAGCGGGGCATTTTGCAGCGCTTCTTCACGGCTGATGGAGCCTTTTATTTCATCTGCACGGAGTACATTCACCTCATCACTCATAAACAGTTGCGGCTCCACACCATCAAGGTTCAGTTCATTCAGTTTTTCAACAAAACCAATCATGCGCTGCAAATCATGTTTAATCTCGCCTTTCTCTTCTTCGTTGAAATGCAGGCGGGAAAGATGTGCCAGTTTATCCACTAATTGGTCGTTTACTTCCATAAGGCGAAGATAGTTTATCCTTTTTGGTTTTCGGGAATGGTTTGATGGGTGGCAATGCAGTGTAATATGGGGGTTAAACCGCAAACTTCTTTTATCTTCGCCGCCTGATATGGAAAAGAAGAAAGAAATTGTAATGAGTGGTATCAGACCCACCGGTTTTTTGCACTTGGGCAATTATTTTGGCGCAGTAAGAAATTATGTGAGAATGCAGGAAGATTTTGAATGCTATTTTATGGTGGCCGACCTGCATTCGCTTACCACACACCCCGATACAAAAGAACTGAAAGGTAATGTACAGCGGGTGCTGGCCGAAAATATTGCCTGCGGTCTTGACCCTGATAAGGTTGCCCTTTACTGCCAGAGTCATGTGTATGAAACCTCTGAGCTGTACCTCTACCTGAATATGCTGGCTTACAAAGGTGAGTTGGAAAAAACCACCACTTTTAAAGATAAGGTGCGGCTGAACCCGGATAATGTTAATGCCGGATTGCTTACTTATCCTGTTTTGCAGGCAGCAGATATCATCCTGCACCGGGCTAAGTATGTGCCGGTGGGCAAAGACCAGGAGCAACACTTAGAGATGGCCCGCAATTTTGCCAACAGGTTTAACCATCGCTATGGCGATGTTTTTCCTGAGCCACATGCTTTCAATTATGGTGACGAGCTGGTAAAAGTGCCCAGTCTTGATGGTGCCGGGAAGATGAGTAAAAGCGAAAATCAATATGCTACTCTGTATCTTTCAGATAGCGACGAACTGATACGCAAAAAAGTGATGAAGGCCAAGACTGATAGTGGCCCTACCGAACCGAACTCTCCTAAACCGGATTATATAGAGAACATTTTTCTGCTGATGAATCTGGTAAGCAGTGCTGATGTTGTACAAAAATTTGAAGCAGACTTCAATAATTGTACAATTCGCTATGGCGATATGAAAAAGCAACTGGCAGAGGATATGGTGAAGTTTATCACCCCAATCCGGGAAAAAGCAGAAAGCATAAGGAACGATGAAAAATACCTGAGAGAAGTGATGGAAAAGGGTGCCGAAAAAGCCAGAAGAAGTGCCGCTGCCACTATGGAACTGGTGAGAGAAGCAATCGGGCTAAACTATTTTTAATAAATCCCAAAATTTCAAATTCCGAATACCAAAAAAGGTTTACTTTGAGCCGCCCGATTGAGGGATCATGATTTTTTTATTTGGAATTTCACCATCATGGCAAAGTCAAAATCAAAACCAAAACATATTGCAGTGGCCGGAAATATTGGTGCCGGCAAAACTACCCTAACCGAAATGCTGAGCAAGCATTACAAGTGGATTCCCAACTTTGAAGATGTGGACCACAATCCCTACCTCAACGATTTTTACGAGGACATGAACCGGTGGAGTTTTAACCTGCAGATTTACTTTCTAAACAGCCGCTTACAGCAGTTGGTGGAAATACAGAAAGGAACCGAAACGGTAATACAGGACCGCACAATCTATGAAGATGCTAACATCTTTGCGCCAAACCTGCACGAAATGGGGCTGATGACCAAAAGGGATTTTGATAACTACTACCAGTTCTTCCAGACATTGAAAACACTGGTGCAGCCGCCCGACTTGCTTATATATCTGAATGCTTCTGTGCCTACGTTGGTGGGGCAGATACAAAAGAGGGGAAGGGAATATGAAGAAAACATCCGCCTTGACTATCTGAAGAAACTCAACGAATACTACAACAAGTGGATAAGCGAATACAAAGAAGGCAAGCTGCTTGTAATTGATGTGGATAAGAACAAGTTTGCCGAAAGGGATGAAGACTTTGGTGAAATAATCCGTAAGGTGGATGCGGAGTTGTATGGGCTGTTCTGATAATCTTGTTGTGGAAATAATTTGTCGAAGCATCTTATAAATACTTATGAGATGCTTTTTTGTTTTTGTGACTTCTCTGATGGCGGTATTTGCAAGTTGCCAGCAAATCAGGCAAAACGACTCTTCGGAGAAAAAAGGGGAGGAAAACAACAGCGAAGCCTTATACAGTTGCATATTTTTGGTTGAGCCGTCAGCACATCCGGATTTTGCCACATGGAGTAAGTATTTACAAGATAATATCGAATTAGATTCGGCCGAAGTGTCAAAAATTCCTGCTGGTAAATACACAGTGATTATTCAGTTTGCTGTGGAGGCAGATGGTCGGCTTACTGAATTAAAATTGGTGAAGAAACCAGGTTTTGGCTTGGGAGAGAAAGTTCTTAAGGTATTCGATAACTATAGAGGCCGGTGGGCACCCGCCGAGCAATCTGGCAAACCCGTAAAGTCATACAGAAAACAACCAATTACGTTTATTATAGAAGAGGAAGCTGAATGTGAATCAGCTATTTTACTCCCGGAATGGGTATAATGATTTCAGGATTTACCAGTATTTCAATTAATAGCTATCCCAATCTTCATACTCCTTCAGCAAACCGGCAATCTTCTTTAGCCATTCGGCTTGCTTTTCCTTGTTGATGCTGTGGCGGGTTTCACGGTCGTAGTCATCCTGCATGTTGGTTTTCTCCTGGGTAATTGTTTTGTAGATCTTATCTAAATCTCTCTGGTAGGTTCTTTTGTTGAAAACATATTCGCTCATCTGCTTATGCAGTTTTCTGGCAAAAACCTCCGCAAGGTCAAAATGTCCCTGTTCGTGGCTGAGAATGTAATCCGTTTTATGCAGTACCCAGGAACGGGTTTTTGAGAAACGGGATTTTATTTTATAGCTAAATCTGTCGCTGCTGATATTGTATTCAATACTTAAAGAAGTAGTGGTAGAAGCAGCAGCATCACTGTTGGGGTCCGGGCTTGCCTTATAATCTGCCCAGCTAAGTTTGCGGCTGGCATTCCATCTCAGGTATTCCTCAATATCATCCTGGGAAAATGCTATTGCAGGGATAAATACCATTAAAAAAACACAGATACTTTTCATTGTTGTTCTAACGGTTTTGTGGGCCAAAAATTATTCCTGCTGTTTGTCATAAAAGTTAAAAACTGTACAAAACTGTTTCCCCGTATTCCGCTTATAAAGTTTTGCAGGGCGGCTAATCATTTTTACCTTTATCCGGTTATCTTTAACACATAAACACATATTCTTAATCATAAACCAGCTATATGAAGAATTTGCCTCTTAACCCGGAAATATTTGTTCAGAACCGGCAGCGTTTTGTAAAACAAATGCAGAAGAATTCTATTGCCATTTTTGTAAGCAATGATGAAATGCCGACAAATGGTGACCAGTTGTACAAGTTTAAACAAAACAGCGACCTGTACTGGCTTAGTGGTATTACCCAGGAAGACAGCATGGTGATTCTTTTTCCTGATAATCCGGATCCAAAGTATCGTGAAGTGCTGGTGCTGGTAAGGCCTAACGAGATGAAAGAAAAATGGGATGGCAAACGCTTACGGGTGAATGAAGCACAGGCTTTAAGTGGTATTAAAACAATAGTATGGCTCGACAGTATTGATGCATTATTGCAGCCTTGGATTCACCTGGCAGATAATATTTACTTAGACAGCAACGAGAATGACCGCAAGGCCAGCCTTATCCGCACCAGGGAATATCGCTTTATTGAGGAGATGAAGGCCCGCTACCCGATGCACAATTATGTGAGGGCGGCAAAAATTTTAAAAGAGCTGCGTGGTATTAAAACAAAGCTGGAGGTTGAAGTAATGCAGACTGCTTGTGATATTACCGATAAAACATTCCGCCGCCTGCTTGGTTTTATTAAACCCGGAGTGATGGAATATGAAATAGAGGCAGAGATCATGCATTCCTTCCTGTCGCAAAGGGCTACCGGTGAAGCCTATGGCAGCATCATCGCCAGCGGCGACAGGGCAAGAATCCTGCATTATGTTAGCAATAATGAAGAATGTAAAGAAGGGGAACTGATACTGATGGATTTTGGTGCTGAGTATGGCGGTTACTGTGCCGACCTTACAAGAACGGTTCCTGTAAGCGGAAAGTTTACAAAGAGACAAAAAACTGTTTACAACGCTTGTTTAAACTTATTCAACTATGCTAAAACTATTTTAAGACCAGGCATCAGCGTAGTTGATTATACAGACAAAATGGGTGATGCTGCTACGCAGGAATTTTTGCGTATAGGTTTGATTAGAAAATCAGACGTTAAAAATGAAGACCCTGAAAACAGGGCTTATCGTAAATACCTTTATCATGGTATTTCGCACCACTTGGGCATTGATGTGCATGATTTAGGCACCAGGACCGAGCCAGTGAAGCCGGGAATGATGTTTACCATTGAACCGGGCATTTATATTGAGGAAGAACAAATGGGCATACGTATTGAAAACAATTTCTGGATTACAAAATCCGGTTATGTTGATTTGATGAAGAATATCCCAATAACTGTAGAGGAGATAGAGGCATTGATGAAGAAGTAATTTTTTGCTCATGGTTCATGGCTAATAGTTCATAGCGGTTTGCGTTGAACGGATAGCTATGAACCATGAACTATTAACTATAAGCTAATATGAAGAACATCCCCAACATATTTACATTGCTGAATTTGTTTTTTGGCTGCTTGGCTATTGTATTTACGTTGCAAAACGGGTTTATGGTAACAGCAGATACTGAAGGTGTACAATGGCTGGATCTTCATGAAAAAATATGGATGGCTTCTTTGTTTATTGGTATTGCAGCAGTGGTTGATTTTCTCGATGGTTTTCTTGCCCGTGCTATGAATGCAGTGTCGCCATTAGGTAAGCAATTAGATTCGCTGGCTGACGTAGTAAGTTTTGGCGTGGCACCGGGAATGATATTATACCAGTTCCTCCGGCTTAGCATTGCCAAAGAATCAGGCGGAATGGATGCTTCAATCGTTTGGTTAATGCCTGCTTTCATATTGCCCTGTGCGGCTGCCTGGCGGCTTGGAAGGTTTAATTTAGACGACAGCCAGTCGCATTCATTTAAAGGTATGCCGGTGCCGGCAGTGGGTATCTTCTTTGCTTCGCTGCCATTAATTTACTGGAATGTAAACCAGCAATGGGTAAATGATTTGTTGCTGAATAAATGGTTTTTGTATGCTTTGATTGCGGTGTTTTCATGGCTGATGGTATCAACTCTTCCTTTATTGGCTTTAAAATTTAAAGACTTCTCTGTAAAAAATAACCTGCCTAAATATCTTCTTCTTCTCTTTGGCTTGCTATTTGTAGTTTTCTTCAGGTGGGCAGGCATCCCGATGGCAATAGTTGCCTATGTTGTATTGTCGCTTGTTTTCCCGCCAAGGCAATAACACAAAAGGATGCAGCACCTATTTATCAGGTTTTGTCAAATATAAAATGAGGAAGATGAAACACCTGCTGTTTTTAACAATAGTTGTGTCTTTATTGGCATCCTGTTCCAAAGACGAAGTCGGATACAAAACCGTTTCGTACCAGCAGACATATTGTGCCGACCCCTGGAGATACGATAATGGTGATGATATTACGCAGGCCCGTTATGTGGGCAATTATCTTGATTCACTTGGATTATTCCACACTTCTGTATTAGTGAAGGTTGAAAGGCCGGGAGACCTTTGCCTTGCCTGCACCTGCAAATCAGGCAAAGTAATATATGTTGTAACAAAGGATGAAGAATCTGTTTTACAGCAATACAGGGCCATAGGGTTTAATTAAATCTTTATTACACAGGTTGTACACAACCGCTGACAGTTTTCAGTCGGGTTATTATCTTTGATGCTCAAAACCAGTCAGCATGACCTATACAGTACAAATAAAAGTGATGCCTTTAAAAGAATTGCTGGACCCGCAAGGGAAGGCCGTTATTGGTGGATTGCAAAATCTAGGTCTTTCAGGCGTTGAAGATGTGAGAGTTGGAAAGAACATTACACTCCAGGTAGATGCTGATTCGCCGGAGGCTGCTGCCGACATTGCTGAAGAAGCAACGAAGAAATTACTTTGTAATGCTGTGATGGAGTATTATGAAATAACAGTTAACTAGTTGACGGGTTGATAAGTTGACTGAGTACTAACTTATCAACTTATTACATTTCAACTTAGCAACAATGCTTTACTTAGTTCCCACCCCAATTGGCAATTTAAAAGACATTACACTCCGTGCATTAGATGTACTTAAAGAAGTGGATCTGATACTTGCGGAGGATACGAGAACGAGTTCTCACCTGCTCAACCACTATCAAATAGTTAAGCCAATTTCTCCTTACCACCAGCATAATGAACATAAAGTGCTGAACCATCTTGTTGAACAGTTACAACAGGGTAAGAAGATGGCTCTTGTAACCGATGCAGGCACACCAGGTATCTCCGACCCTGCCTTTCTATTGGTAAGAGAATGTATAAAAGCTGGTGTAAAAGTGGAATGCCTGCCCGGGGCCACAGCATTCGTTCCCGCATTAGTAAACAGCGGCATACCCACCAACCGTTTTGTATTTGAGGGGTTTTTACCAATAAAAAAAGGACGGCAAACATTGCTGAAGCAACTGGCTGGAGAAGAACGGACAATGATCTTTTACGAGTCGCCAATGCGGCTGGTTAAAACCTTAGAAGAGTTTGCAACCTGTTTTGGCCCCGGCCGCCTTTGCAGTGTAAGCCGTGAACTGACAAAAATGTTTGAGGAGAATAAGCGGGGAACTTTGCAGGATGTTGCGGATTACTTTAAACAAAAAAATGTGAAAGGTGAGATTGTAATTGTTGTGGCCGGTAAAGAATAAAAAAGCCTCCCGCAGGAGGCTTTTCCGATAACTTTTGTCTTTTTTACTTTTTCCCTTTAGAAGGAATATGTACTTGTAATCCAACGTTTACAGGGATATAAAACCTGCTGTACTCAGAAGTATAATCATACCCGGTGCCGGTGGAAGGCCTGTATTCGTAAGTAGTTTTCGACTTTCCATAGTTGAAACCAATACTTCCATATAATCCAATGTACTGGCTTACAAAATGTTCATAACCAAAAGTGGCACCTGCGTTCCAGTCCCCTTTTGGCTTGGTAGTGGTTTCGCTACTGCTGCCGGTGCTGGTTTTGCTTTCGCTTTTTCCACCATAAATACCAAATTGTACATTGGCCTGTACAAACGGCATCCCTTTACTGCTGCCGCCAAAATAATACCTGGCTAAAGGTCCAATATAAAAAGAAGGTTGGGTTGACTTGCTTTCAGAGGTTGTACTTGAACTGGTGTTGCTACTGTTGCTCTTACTACTGTAAAAGCTAACACTTACTCCGCCGCCTACAGCCAGCCTGTCTTGTATAAACCAGGCAACATTTGGGTTGATGCTGATACTGAAACTGTTACCGTCTGAGTTATAAATCGTTGGAGTGTTGGTGTAGGTGGTTTTGCTGTCGCTATTTGTATAGCTGATGCTTCCAAAACCGACACCTACCAGTTTAGTACCTTTTTGAACCTGTGCAGAAACTGCTAAAGACAGGCACAGGTATGCCAATGGGAAAAGAATCTTTTTCATGTTTTTTGTTTTATGGTTAAATGTTTGACAAAATAATTAAATATTCTGCTGCCTGTCAATACCACTTTCAGGTAATTAACACTTTGGGACACTATGTGAAAAACAAAAGGATTTACGGTATTTACACGGGGTCTCTGTTTTTGCAGGCGATTTGGATATTGCTTTCCCCTTTTTTGTTTTTCCCATAACATCTCTTTCCCGATATTTACCCGAATTAATTTCCCGTGATGAAGAGATTTCTTTTATTGATTACACTGTTTATTACCGCTGGTAAGTTTTCTTTTGCACAATACTGGCAGCAGAAGGTTAAATACACGATGAACATTGATATGAATGTTCAAAACAACAGGTTTACCGGAAAACAAAAATTGGAGTACTGGAACAACTCACCGGATACACTAACGAAAGTATTTTTTCATTTATACTTTAATGCCTTTCAGCCAGGTAGTATGATGGATCAGCGAAGCCGCAGGCAGGGCACTATCAGTATCCCCGGTGTTGGTCGTGATTGGGACGACCGTGTTGCTGACCGCATTCAGAACCTGAAGCCTGATGAAATTGGGTATCAGAAAATTCTGTCATTATCCATGAATGGAAAACCACAGCAGTTTTCAGTGCAGGAAACAATACTTGAAGTAAAATTAGATAAACCAATTGCACCAAAGGCCAAAGCAGTTTTTGATATGGATTTTGAGGCACAGGTTCCTCTGCAAATAAGGCGCAGCGGACGAGATAATCCTCAGACGAGAGTGAGGTATTCAATGAGCCAATGGTATCCCAAGATTTGTGAGTATGATACTGATGGTTGGCACCCTGTCCCATATATCGGGCGGGAATTTTTTGGTGTGTGGGGCGATTTTGATGTAAGCATTGCAATCGACAAAAAGTATATTCTGGGAGCAACTGGGTATTTGCAAAATCCTGATCAGATTGGTTATGGATATGAATCGGCAGGTGCAAAAGTAAATCGTCCGGCCGGGGGCAAATTAACCTGGCGTTTTATTGCTCCCAATGTGCATGATTTCGCCTGGGCTGCCGATCCTGGATTTATTCATAAATCAAAAACTATACGGGACAGCCTTACTATTCACTTGCTTTACAAAACAACAACTGCTTCTGAAAAGGAATGGGATCAGTTATTTGCAAATGCTGAAAAGGCATTTCCTTTCATTGAAAAAACGTTTGGCACATATGCTTATAAGCAATTTTCTTTTGTGCAGGGTGGTGATGGGGGAATGGAGTACCCAATGATGACCTTGCTTACATCTCCCGGGGCATGGTTGCATGAGTTGCTGCATAACTGGTATTATGGAATGCTTGCAACTAATGAGTCTTTGTATCCCTGGATGGATGAGGGGCTAACCCAATACGCCGGGCACAGAGTTCAGTTGTTTATGAATAATTCGCCCGATTTTATCAGTGCAGAAGATTACATGAATTACTTTCAAACTATTAAGAGCGGAAAAGAAGAACCATTAATCACCCACGCCGATCATTACAATACCAACTTTGCTTACGGCACTGCAGTTTACTCAAAAGGGGCAATTTTCTTTGAGCAACTTGGATATATTGTCGGCTCCCAGGCAATGGATAAAATATTGCTTGAGTATTACAGGCAGTGGAGATTTAAGCATCCGGGAGTTAATGACTTTATCCGTATTGCCGAGAAGGTAAGTGATATTAAACTGGATTGGTATAAAGAATACTGGATAAATACAACCAGAACGATTGATTACAGTATTGACAGTCTTTGGGAGGAAGCCGGTAAGACTAATATCAGAATAAGGAAAAACGGCATAATGCCGATGCCGTTAGATATACTCATCAGTTGGAAGAAAGGAGCAAAAGACATGCATTATGTACCAATGAGCCTGATGTACGGATCAAAGCCTGCCGAAGACACTGCAATCGCAAGAAAAGTGTATGATGCCTGGAGATGGACCCACCCGACTTATACAATACAAGCTGATGGGCGATTAACCGATATTGCTGTTGTGGAAATTGACCCATCATTGCGGATGGCTGATACAGAAAGAAGGAATAGCAGATTTGCCTGGTAAAGCAAAACCTCCGTAGTTCTACGGAGGTTTTTTTTGACGGTTTTTATAATCGAGCCCATCAAACTTTGCTCTCAATAGAATAAGGTTCAGGTTAATGGCTTGTTGTAAACAATTATTCATTTCAAAAGTAGCGAGAGCTTAAAAATTGGACAATACCACAAAAGTGGTATTTTGTACTTATTACCCGCAAAAAAACGACGAAAGCCGCACAAAACCGCATCCGAAATGTACTCTCGTTATGTTAGTGGCAAAAGATGAGAAAATTATTATCGCTTAAGAAATTTGTTGACAGCGGCCACCCGGTTATTTACATGCAGTTTTTCGTAAATATTGTAAACATGTTTCCGGACAGTTTCAGCGCTTATATACAGCTGTGCTGCAATTTCTTTATAGGCCAGCCCCTTCGAAAGATATTCCAGAATTTCTTTTTCCCTGTTCGACAATTTGTTCACATGCTCAGCATCCTCTGTTTCATTTTTTTTCTGTTGCTGAAAAGCTGTAACAACTTTTCTTGCAATCTGGCTGCTCATAGGGGCGCCGCCATTATACAGTTCTCTTATAGACTCTAACATTTTACCGGGGTCAGTCTTTTTTAAAATGTAGCCGCTGGCACCGGCATTTAATGCTTCAAAAATCTTTTCATCTTCTTCATATACCGTACACATCATAAAATTAGAAGCAGGAATCGCCGGTTTCAGCTCTCTCACAACATCAATTCCGGTTTCTGGCGTACCAAGGTTAATATCCATAAGCACTACATCTGGCTTCAACTGCGGAATAATTTTAAGGGCATCCTCTGCCGACCCAATTGTACCGGTACATCTGCAGTCGTTAGACATGTTTACAATTTCTTCCAGCGCATCACGCAGTTCTTTTTTATCGTCAACTATGCAAACGGTTATCTTTTTCATATAAATCAAATGTCCTTTAATTGAAGGATATTTGCAATACCACAAAGTGGTAATTTTTTTAAACGGCTGTGGGGTTATTTAGAGATAAACAGCAGATATTTTTCAGCAAAAAATGGCTCGGCGAAGATTTCTGTAAGTTCCATAATCCGTGGCCGGGTAAGGCTCTCCTGTATTTCTTTGGCCAGGTCGCCGCCTTTCAGGCAAATAAGACCCGGAGCACTGTCAGAATTCAGCGCATGCTTTTTGTTATTTAAAAGCGGCTTGCTCCATCTCCACAAATCTTTAAGGGGAGCTACGGCACGGGAAACGACAAAATCAAATTTCCTGTTTTTGATGTCTTCAATCCGGCAATGCTGTGTGGTGATGTTTTTTATACCGGCAGCTTCAGCAACGGCTTCCACTACTTTCAGTTTTTTACCTATGCTGTCAACTAAGTGAAATTTTACTTCTGGAAAAAAAATCGCCAATGGCACACCCGGAAAACCACCACCGGTACCCAGGTCAACAATTTCTGCGCCGGGTTCAAACTCAAAAGTGGCCGCTATACTCAGGGAGTGCAGTACATGTTTCTCGTAAAGGGCATCAATATCTTTCCGGGAAATGACATTTATTTTCTCGTTCCATTCTTTATACAACGGCTCAAGCAACTGAAACTGCCTTGTTTGCTCTTCAGTAAAATCAGAAAAATATTTGAGGATGATGTCCATCTTAAAGTATTCAGGATAAAATTACCAGCCTTGTTTGGGTTTTCTCCATAATGCAGGTGCAAAGATGAGATAATAAAAAAACATCCACATGTCTAAGAAAAGATACCAGGGCCACAGGTCTTTCTCTCCTAATTTTTTCATTGACTTATACAGGATGATACCCTGAAATATGAACCGGATCCCAAAAACACCCAATGCAAATCTCCAGTCGAAAAAAATGATTGAGGCTGCCAGCAATGGGTAAAAAGCAAACTGTGTGGCGAAATACAACCCTAATAAAAATTTATGTTTGGGCTTATAGTATTTTGCTGTTGTATAGTGCCTTGATTTCTGCCGCATCCATCCGCTCCAGGTGGTTTTTGGGATAGAACGGGTAACAGCATCCGCATCAATTACCACGGCCGTATTCTCTTTGGTAGCTGCTTTGTTTACAAACAGGTCATCATCGCCGCTGGGGATATTATTGATGGAAGAAAATCCTTTGTTTTTGAAGAAAAGAGCTTTTCTGTAAGAAAGGTTTCTGCCCACACCCATGTAAGGGATGCCCGCCAGCGCATAAGACAGGTATTGCAATGCTGTATGAAATGTTTCAAAACGGATAAGTTTGTTCAACAGCCCTTTCTTTTTGTGGTAAGCGCCGTAGCCAATCACTATTTCTGTTTTATCATCATAGGCCGCCTGCATTTTTTCAATCCAGTGTTCGCTGGCAGGCACACAGTCGGCATCAGTAAGCAGCAATATTTCATGTTTCGCCTCCCGTATGCCTACAGTGAGCGGATACTTTTTCCCGGAAATGTGAACAGCCTCCTGCGTTAGTTCTACCACATGCAGGCTTTTGAAAGTCTTTTTCAGCTCCTGGAGAATGTATTTTGAGTCGTCCAGTGAATTATCGTTTACCACCACCACATCATAAGTAGTGGGGTAGTTCTGCACAAGTACTCCCGGCAGGTTGCGGGCCAGGTTTTCATCTTCATCCCTGGCACAAACGATTACAGAAACCGGGTGTTGCTGCGTTTTGGTTCTTTGTTTGGGCTTGTAAAAAGCAATACGGCTGAAGAACCAGGCATAATAAAAAACCTGGATAAGGGTGGCCGCTGCAAAAACGTAAAAAATTATCTCTCCCCAGTTAATCGGTGGCATAGCGGCGAAGATAAACTGTCAGCAGGCAATGATGGCTCATATCCGGGAAAATCTTTCCACACCGGAAACTATAATTTACCTGCGAAAAGGTTATCAACATTTACATATAAGACTTTCACTTTTTTATCCTTTGCTAACTTGTAGTTATCCTGAACTGTTTTAATCAGCCGCCGGGACTGTCTTCCCATAAACCGGCACCAGAAAACAATAACAGTATAATCATAATTATCAATTTCAGTAAGAGTTGTTCCCGTTAGTGGCTTTAAGTATTTTAACTGGGCTGAAAGAGGAACAAGGCTGTCAATCTCTGTCTGTTGTTTCGGAGGGAAAACAGAGAAGTTATCGTTCCGGTTCCAATCAAGATTGGGAAAACCACCTGTCTTACAATTGATATGATAAGCTTCAATATTCCCGGAACGGTTGTAATATATTGCTTGTAGTGGCTGATAGTGGTTATTTATCTCTGTTTTTCTATTTACAGCATCTCCTGATAATAAATATCCTGAATAGGCCGTATCTATCTGGTAACAATCGGCTTCTGGAATACTATACTTGCGGGCATATTTTATTATAGTTCTTTCATCTACTTCTTTAATTGATTTGATGCCAACAGCTATGCCGGCCAGCTTTGAACATCCGGTATTTAGCAGCAACGAAAAACAAACTACAGCAATCGGCAGGTTAATGAGTTTCATAGTGAATTTTCTTAAAAGGTAAATCAATCAATTATTCAGATGAAAGATACTTTGCTTTGAAACCAGTTAATGGTGAAAGGTGTTTTTGTGGTGTTAAATTTTACAAAAGCCCCCAATAAGTATTAGTTTGTAATAGTAAGCCTGATAGTTATGTATTGTATTTGGGTGTTTGGGCCGCTTCCGTCAGAGCCCTTCGAAGTCTTTATTTCAACTTCATCTGTTCCGGTGTAACCAGGGACCGATTGGTACCTGTAAGTGATAATACTGTTTAAATCTCGTTCTAAAATGCTTGTAGTATAATGGCTTGCCTGCCGGGAAACAGTTGCTCCTTCCTCATCACCAAAAGCGCCAACTGTGTGTACGAAGATTTCTGCGTTGCGGATTGTTTTATCAACTATTGTTCTTTCAACTTTCTCCTTGTTGCAAGCCGAAAAGAAAAGAAGGGCGGTAAGAAGTGCTGTTAGTAGATGGAAATTCTTCATGAAGATGATTTATGATCAGTTGACAATGAAAAACACAGTATTGCTGCTTTTTAAAGTTTTTCAATTTCATTATTTGTAAATACCTCATATTGAATTTTATTATTTTGCACCCTCATTATGGCAGCACTTCAATTTCAATTAGAAAAAACTGATAGTACAAGCAAGGCAAGAGCCGGTAAAATAACTACCGATCATGGCGAAATTGCCACTCCCATCTTTATGCCTGTGGGCACAGTGGGCAGCGTAAAGGCAGTAACACAACAGCAGCTTCTCGGTGATGTAAAGGCGCAGATTATTTTGGGTAATACTTATCACCTCTACCTGCGTCCGGGGCTTGAAGTGCTGGAAAAGGCTGGGGGTCTTCATAAATTCAATGGCTGGCCTAAACCCATTCTTACTGACAGCGGCGGCTACCAGGTCTTCTCATTGGCAGGCACCCGAAAAATTAAAGAAGAAGGCGTAACCTTTCAATCGCATATTGACGGAAGCAAACACCTGTTTACCCCCGAGAAAGTGATGGATATTCAGCGCAGCATTGGTGGCGATATTATCATGGCTTTTGACGAATGTCCGCCCGGTGGCAGCGAGTATAACTATGCCAAAAAATCAATGGAGATGACGCACCGCTGGCTCGACAGGTGCTTTACACAATTCA
>CALLZY010000006.1 GCA_937858715.1 uncultured Chitinophagaceae bacterium
TTTGATGTGGCCGAGGCACACCAGGAAGTTACAGGTGGTGTGGAGATGGAATTCTCCGGTTTATTTTACGAAGCTGTGTACACTGCAAAATGGCTTGATTATGTTTTTTGCTACACATTGGTTTTCCTGTTTGCCGGCAATAATATTTTATTGGGTATTGGGTTAGTTGTTTTTACTTTCTTTTATCTGAATGCATTGGACAATTCATCTGCAAGGGTTAATTATAAGCAAATGCTCCGCTTTTCATTAGGCATTGCTTTCTCTCTTGCCTTTATTAATTTATTAATAAACATCTTATCATGAAGTTAGCGTCATACAGAAAAAAATCACCCTGGATTCTGCATTACAATGCAGGCGGATGCAATGGTTGTGATATTGAGATACTGGCTTGTCTTGGTCCGAAATATGACATTGAACGTTTTGGAATGATTAACACCGGTAATCCCAAACAGTCTGATATTTTGCTTGTGACCGGACCTGTTACCAAACGCAGCCGTGAAAGATTAGTAGAGATATATGCACAGATGCCTGAACCCAAAGTGGTAATCAGTTGCGGTGCCTGCGCAAGCACCGGCGGAGTGTTCCGCGGTATGTATAACTGCGAAGGCGGTATCGATCAGTACATACCTGTGGATGTGTATGTATGCGGATGCGGCACAAGGCCTGAGCAGATTATTGATGGTGTGGTGCAGGCATTGGCCATTTTGGAAAACAAGACAAAAGAACTGGAAGCATCTGTAAGACTGAAAAAAGAAGCAGTAAAAGAAGGGCAGCAGCTGAACAGAAGAAATATTGCTGATGAAATAAAACCTCTGTTATCATGAAGAAAATTGAAACAACATTAGAAAACCTGAAAAAAGACGTCGGCGCTTTTTATAAGGAAGATTTGCACCACTTCATGGTGATGAATGCAGTAGAAGTGGGTGATAAAATAGAAGTACAGTGGTTCTTTGCTGATTATGCACACCCCTGCGAAACAACCTGCTTTTTTGCAATGATTAATCCTGATGAGGAGATTCCAAGTATAAAAGATATTGTATTATCAGCTTGGGTGGCCGAAGCAGAACTGGTGGATCTGATGAACATAAAAATTGAAAGTACTTCTAAGGGATTTGTACTGGAACCTGATTTTGAAACCGGTCCATTAAGAAAGAATAAATAATTATGGCAAAGCAATACGAAATACCAATTGGTGCCCAGCACATTTCACTGCTGGAGCCTTTGCATTTTAAGTTTACTACCGAGAATGAGAAAATTGTGGATACGGAGGCGAATGTATTTTATGTACACCGCGGCATTGAACAGGCCTGTGTGTCCAAATTTAAATTCCGCCAGGTAAGTTTTGTAGTGGGCCGGGTGTGTGGTTTGTGTTCTATTTCACACTCTACTGCTTACTCACAAGTAGCAGAGAAGTTGCTGAAGATAGATATTCCCATCCGGGCAAAATACCTGCGTATGCTGGTGATTGAGCTTGACCGTATTCACTCACACCTGTTGTGCCTGAGCCATGTGGCCGAAAACTCCGGGTTTGAAGCACTGTTCATGAAAACCATGCAGTACCGGGAGTTTTCAATGGAGTTACTCGAGGCCGTATGTGGCAACCGTATTCAGTACGATTTTGCCATTGTAGGCGGAGTGTCCAGGGATTTAAAACCGGAAGTTGGACAAACAATACTAAGGAGGCTGAAAAACTTCATGCCACAGCTGGAAGAAATTGTTGACATATTCAAAACCAACTGGACGCTTTCGCTGAAAAACAAAGGAGCCGGGATCATCAACAAAGAAATGGTGTACAGGCTGAATGCTGTTGGCCCGTTTGCCCGTGCTGCCGGGGTGCCGATTGATGTACGCAATGAGACAGAAGACCTGCTGCCCTGGAAAGAAGTGGGCTTTGAAGTGGTGACAGAAACTGCCGGCGATGTGTATGCCCGTAATATGGTGCGCCTCCGTGAACTGTATGTTTCGATCCGCATAATCGAAAATATTATTAACGGATTGCCTGAGTCGGCACTGATAACCGAAACAAAAGCATTCCCGGAAGGAGAAGCCACAGTAAGATTAGAGGCACCAAGAGGTGAGCTGTTTTACTATGCCAAAGGAAATAAAACTCAGGTGCTGGAAAGGCTGAAAATAAAGGCACCAACATTTTCTAATGTGGCGGCCATGCGGGCTGCATTTGAAGGAAATGAATATGCTTCGGCACCTGCGATTATTGCATCATACGACCCTTGCCTGTCCTGTACAGCACGGTAGTAAATAAAAGAAACTCAGAATAAGTGAGAAACTAATTTCGATAAACGCCTTTGAAGCCCCTCCTGCGGAGGGGTTTGGGGAGGCCAAACTATATGAGATGAAAACATTTTTCAAAGCACTTGGCAATGTATTTAAGAAACCGGTAACAACTAAATACCCGTTTGAGCAAACCTACAAGCCAGATGATTACCGCGGACTGATTGGTTTTGAAGAAAGCCTTTGTATATGGTGCCGCCGTTGCGAAATGGCCTGCCCTCCGGGTGCTATTGTTTTCTCACAGGACATGGAAGGAAAGCAAACCTATCACTACAACAGGGCTGTATGTATTTATTGTGCTGAATGTGTAAGGGCCTGTCCGAAAGAAGGGGCTTTGTTCCAGACAGCAGAACCTGCTCCTTGTGCTTTGAAAGAAGAAAATATCAATAACGGCTGGAATAAACTTTTTGCCGAAGCAATTGAAAGCCGTGAACTGTATGCAGCTGAAAAGAAAAAGAAAGCCGCCGAAAAAGCCGCTGCTGATAAAGCTGCTGCCGCTGCGAAGAAAGCCGCCGAAGGCGGAAGTACCGAAAGTTAAAAGAGCGAACCATTAAGGATTTGAGGGGCATTTCATTGCTGATTAATCCCATTTGCTCCTAAGATTATCAAACAATCTTTCTAACAATGACCGCTTCTGAGTAATAATGTCAGCTTGCAGCGTAAGTTTTGATATGTATTTTAGTTCTTTTCCAGAAGTTGTTACTAAACCTTTCGGAACAATTATTTTGGTTAGGTATCCACTATCAGCCGGTACTGCTGAAATAAATTCTACTTTTCCTTCGACGCTGCCGAACTCTTTATAAGGGTAGGCGTCAAAACGCATTAATACATTTTGTCCAACTTTTATTTTGCCAAAACTGTATTGTGATACAACGGATTCAACGTATGCCATTGTATTGGAAGGAACCACAAAACAAACGGATTGGTTTATCCTCATCTCCTGGCTTTCCTGTATAAATGTGTTAAAAGAAACCTTTCCGCCTGCTGGTGCAATCAGAACATACTTTTTTTTCCAATCACCAATTTGGCTTCGGATAGTGTTAAGGGCTTGAAGAAAAATATCTTTTTGCAGCGAAATCTGGTTTTCTAACTCTGCTATTTCTTTTGCTTTTTCATGCTGCATACTTTCGTTTGAAACAATTGAAGAATTAACCTGCGGTAAGGACAGTTGTTTCGCTATCAATTTACTTTTTTCATTTCTGTAATCCATTTCCGAAATAACTTTTTGCCCCTTAAGTATTTCCTGGGCACGGAATGTCGAATCGGTAAGAGATAAATCCTTTGAAAGCAGGGTTCGTTGGGTTAGAAGTTCATTGTGGAGTAACCTTAAATAATCAACATCCTTAAGAAGCATTTTTCTCTTATTACGAAAGAACCCTTTTTCAAGATAGCTCTCAAATTGAACAAGGGCAGAATAAAAAGCCTGAAATGATGGTTGTAATTCGCCCAGGTTTTCAAAATATGGCAATTGGATTGTTTCGCTGCTAATTATATTTTCTTTCACAATTTTTTTGTACAGGTTATTTGTTATGCTGTCAAGCAATATAACCTCCTGAAAATTTGATGTATTCTCAATATAGCCGATAACCTGGTTTTCATTTACCAGCTGATTTTCTTTAACAAACAGCTTTTGAAGCCTTCCGCCAGATTTAGTAATTATTTCCTTTGGGGCATTAATTGAGGTTAGTACGCCACGGGCAGAAACAATATCGGGTGATTTAATAACCCATGATAACAGCAGAACAAAAAACAAAACGATGAAAAGATAGACTGTCCCCAACCTAACCCATGCCGGAGGCCGTGACGATATTATATCTTCTACCTCATTTCCCTGAATAGTTGTTTGATGTGATGTATTGGAATAGCCTGGCATTGTAAATCAATTTCCCAGTTCAAGCTGGTTTTTTACTAATTCAAAATATTTGCCCTTTTTCGCTGAAAGTTCAAAGTGTGTTCCTTCTTCGGTCACTTCACCATTATCAAGAACAATAATTTTATCTGCATTTTTAACGGTGCTTAACCTGTGTGCTACAACAACTACAGTTTTTCCAATGAAAAACTCTTTCAGATTCTCTAAAATAACCTTTTCGTTATTGGCATCCAGGGAGTTTGTGGCTTCGTCAAAAAAAATGAACTGAGGGTTTTTGTATATCGCCCTTGCAATGGATAGCCGTTGCTTTTGCCCGCCACTAATCCCGGTACCTTCTGCCCCCAGTTTTGTAAAAAAACCCAGAGGCAGCGATTCAATAAAGGGAAGGATATTGGCTGTTTTGCAGGCATAAAGCAGCCGTTCTTCGTCCACTCTGTCATCGGATACTGTTATATTTTTCCTGATGTTGTCATTGAAGATAAAGCTGTCCTGCATTACAGCACCACATACACTTCTCCAATATTTGGGACTAATTGTTTTAAACCTGTTTGTCCCTGCAAAAATCTCACCTGTGTAGTTTTCATAAAAGCGAAGCAACAGCTTTATCAAAGTGGTTTTTCCACTGCCACTCATACCCACGATTGCAGTAATTTTTCCGAAAGGGATTTCAAAATTAATATTTTTCAAAACGGGGGTATTTCCTGCACCAGGATAGGTAAAAGAAAGGTTTTTAATAAAGATGCTTTGATTTTCGGGAAGGGAATGTATAAACGACTGATGAGAAGGTTCTTCGTCTTCAATTGCATGTATGTCGTTCAGGCGTTCCAGCGAAATTTTTGCATCCTGGGCCTGCTGGGTAAAGCCAATCAGTTGTTCGACAGGGCTGTTTAATTGTCCAATGATATATTGTATGGCCAGCATCATTCCCAGGGTTAGTTGCCCGTCAATAACCATTTTTGCCACCACAAATGTGATAAGTATATTTTTTCCCTGGTTGATAAAAAATGCCCCTATTTGCTGATACTGGCTAAGCGACAGGCTTTTAAAACTAAGCCGGAACAAGCCTGCCTGCAAACCCTCCCATTTCCAGCGAAACGTATTTTCAGCATTATTAAGTTTTATCTCATTTATACCATATACTAACTGCATAGTGGCATTGTTTTCTCTTGAAGCAACAGCAAAACGGTTATAGTCAAGTTTGCGCCTGAACTTCAGAAATATCCGAATCCAGAATAAATAGAGAATACTGCCCGTAATAAAAACAATAAATATGGTTACACTGTAGCGCAGCAATACAACAGAAAAAACCAACAGGTTAACCAGCGAAAAAAGAGTGTTCAATGATGAGCCGGTAAGAAAACTCTCAATCCGGCGATGGTCTCCAATTCGCTGAATAATATCACCCGGGTGGCGGGTATCAAAAAAATGTAAAGGCAGGCGAAGGATTTTGGCCCAAAACCCTGATAGCAGTGATACATTGATGCGGGTGCTTATATGCAGCAAAAGCCTGCTTCGTATGAACTCAACAACAGTTTGTGAAAAAAGGAGCATTAACTGTGCCAGCAATATAACCTGTATGAAATTTACATCTCTTGTCTGTATGCCGGTATCAACGATACTTTGGGTAAGGTAAGGAAAAACCAATTGCAGAAAACTTGCAATTAGTAAGCCCAAAACTATTTGCACAAGATATTGACGGTTGGCCTTTAAATAGCCCAATAACATGCCCCAGCCAATAACCTGTTTCTTTTCTATTTGCAGGCCATCAGATACCTCTGTTTCCAAAGGCTTAAAGGCAGGCGTTGGCTCCAGCAGCAGGGCAACCCCTTTATCCTCACCGTTCTCCTGTACAGAAGCCCAATGTGTTAAAAAATCTTTCCTGGATAATGAGATGATGCCTGATGCAGGGTCTGCGATTTCTATGGTTTCTTTTCTTTTTCCAATCAAAAAAGAATTGCCTGATGGAAAAGATTTTTTATGAACAACAACAAAATGATTTTGTCCCCAATGCAAAATGGCGGGCAGGGGGGCATCCTCAGAAAGTTGCCGGTAAGTTAGTTTTGCACCCACCGTTTTAAACCCGATGTTTTCTGCAGCTTCAGAAAGGCCCAACAGGCTTACCCCTTCTTTGCCGTATTGGGCTTTTTGCCTCAGGTAATCGAGAGAAATATTTTTGCCATAGTATTTTGCCACCATGCGAAGGCAGGTGGGGCCACAGTCCATGGCGTTGGGTTGGATATAGAAGGGGAAACTCACTTTGAGAAAAAATAGAATTTTATATCTAATTTACATACCCATATACCGGTATGCCCTTGTTGCCAGTATTGGTACTGCCTTTTTCAACATGTTTTTTTGTATAAAGTGCAAGGCTACCTTGTAGCCCGGCAGCATAACCATCGCCCTTAAGTAAGGCACCGCCCTTTTGTGCTGCCATGCCTCCTCTTACAGGGTTTTTGAAAAATTTCATATAAGCAATATCTCCCATAAAAATATTGTCAAATACCGGTTTATCAATAAGCACTTCGTCAAGGTAAATATCAATATATCCACCCCTATAATTAAGGCCAGCAGTTAGCCCGGGAATAACTTTTTGTGCATATATTGGGGCTTTATAATTAATAGCGAAATTATCAGACTCAACATCAACTTTTATAGAAAACATGTCTCGAAACATCCCATTCGATACATAAATTTCATCCAACTCTTCAACTCGTGACTTTTTTGTACTGCTCACCGTAACCTCTTCCATAGTAGTTTCGTCATTATTTTTCACCAATTCAATAAAGTTTCGATTTATCATCTTGTCGGCCGAATCATTACCGGTTAATATAAGCTTCTTAATCTCTGATGCAATTATTTCTTTCGGGAATATTGGTAAATTAGGATTTCCAATATTCTGAAAGCCATTAACTGTCTTTCCTTGACTATAGAATTGAACATAGGCCCGATTTTCAAATACACATTCCGATAATTCAATAATACCATTATTATTTACTTCAGACAGACCGGCCTGTAGCAATACATTCTTTTCGTCTATAATCGCATAGTTTAACAGTGTATTTGGAACATTTTTATTTTGAAAAAATAGACTAAATCCTTGTTTAGATATCCTCTTGTGAAAGTTTGTGAAAGCTATTAACCGGTCATTAATATCCAACAGACATGTTTGATTATCCATGCATGGCAAATCATCCGGCAGAAAAGCCAGAGAAGTTTGTGCTGCATTATCAGGCACAAAGAAATAACGGCTTGCATAAGTATTATTATTCGCATCTGTCAATACCAGTTTTAAAAGCCTGTTTGTAAGGTTCTGCAAGGGGAAACTGGTAACAATAATATTTGTATCCTCCCTGAATATACAATGGGTTTCAAACAACAAAGTATCATTTGAATACAAATGGAGGTTCAAATTATTTTTCAGTTCTGCAATTCCTCTCCATGCTTCTGCCAACAACTGGCCATCAGCATGACTTGCCTGTATAGCAAAGCCTGTTTCTTTGCAAAAAGCTGTATCATTGGTTTGGTAAACAGCCAATGACTCACCACCTGCGGTTGATATGGTAAGCACATCATCTTTCACTAAGGGTATTTTAAGTGCTACCATTCCTTTCAGGTTTGTTTTACCCGCAGCTATTAACTGGTATTCTTTGTTTCGGATAAATATGGTTTTTTGCAGGGGTGTACCTTGCGGGGATAATAAGGTGCCAAGGAAAGTTTGTGTAAAACCGGATAGTGCTTGTCCGCCTTCTGCATACAGTGTAAGTGTTGGCGAAATATTTTGATTTTGTAATTTTTCGGGGACATTAACACCTATCCAAACAACAGTCACGGGTCTGAGGTTATTATCTACCAACCTGAGGCAATAAATTCCAGAATCAACACCAGATAATGAAAAGTGATAGGTGCTTTTTTCATTACGCAGTTTTAGGATTACTTCTTTAATTAATATTTGACGACTATTAAGCAGTTGCAAATAGCAAAAAATGTTCTCAGGATTAGTTTTTCTGTGTTGATAAATATCAATTCTCGCTTCAAGATTTTCGGTGCCGGAATAATAAAGTTTATCAGATGTCAATCTATATACACTTTCCTGTGCGCTTAGTCGTCCAATAGTACAAACGACCCAGAATATAAATAATAATCTTTTCATTTTGTTTAATTAAAGTTGGTAGTGGCATCATAGATACCACTACCACTAAAAATTAATAGGGTTGTTCAGCGCAGCTGGCTAGAATGCAATTTGCAAAACCACCATATGCAGTTCCCATGCAATTAGAAAAGGCGTGATACCCCTGTGCTGTAGATGTATCATATCCTGCCATATTGCAGCTATATGTTGCCGAAAGTAATGCGTCTCCACATCCAGCACCGCAACCTCCTTTAATCTTCTTCATCTCCATCCTACTTAGTTGACCTTGTATATTAGCAAGGCTCATTTTCTTTGTTTTCATTTAAAAAATTTTAAAGTAATAAAATTGTTTGTGCCTGGGCTTATGGCATCACAGGCTTTGGCCGCCCGGCCTGCTGGCTTGTACTTCGCCACTTTTTGTTGGACAACAGTGATTTTTTTATCATAATTTGCAGAAACAGATTCAATATTTAGACCCGATAACTGGTTTTAAGGTCTTAATTCTTCTTCATTAGTTCTTTTGTTAGCAAACTATTTAAAAAATCTACGATAACCTGTGAAGAAGGAGATTGCCCATACATTGCTGCTACAGTAAAATCTTTATCTATGATAATTACTCTTGGTAATGATATGACATTATACTCTTTCAACCCGGCTCTACTGGTAATAAATTGGTACCCTGTTAAATTCTTTTTTAGTAATGCACTTTTCCATAACTCTCTATTTTCATCTATCGAAAGTGAAATAAAAACTATGCTTGAATCTTCCTTATATAGTTTTCTTAGTGCATCCAGATAAGGGATTTCTTTCAAACAGGGGCCACACCAAGTTGCCCATATATCAATATAAATTACCTTCCCTTTAAATTGTCTTAGACTAATCTTATGATTGTCATTGTCGGTTAAAAAAAAGTCCCGAGCATCATCCCCATCGTTAAAATTGGTTAAAATATTAATTTTTTCAATTAGTGCCTGTTTGTATTTATTTACGTGAAGGTTATTAATTTCAGGCAGAAATAAATATAAACTATCTTTTCTCTTTTCACCTTTGATTTTTATAGCCAAAAGTTCGGCAGTTAGCCAATTT
The DNA here is from genome assembly GCA_937858715.1 of uncultured Chitinophagaceae bacterium. Lineage (GTDB taxonomy): Bacteria > Bacteroidota > Bacteroidia > Chitinophagales > Chitinophagaceae > JJ008. The sequence continues at coordinate 9,375 of CALLZY010000006.1, forward strand.
GATATTTCCGAAGGGAAGGGATTTCGTATTACAGAATCATTCGCCAACCAGAAAATTACTCTTCTGAAAACCTCAAGAGGAAGGTATTCCGATTTAATGAAACTCTTTCTGTATTTGGTGATATAGGGATCTGATATTTTTTTGTACGATTTCATAAAAGGTAGAATGGAATCAGCAGGCGTTTTATGGATATATGGGAAATAGACGGGAATATAGAACAGACTGTTTAGTATATCTGCGTTAATACGGGCTTTTTCAAGTTTTCGGAATTTGGAAGATATATAAGAATATTTGGCAAGGGAAATTTCTCTTTTTTTTGACGATGTCAGAATTGCCTCTATTGTTAGCTGTATAGTTTCCTTAATGCCCAATCCGGCTTCTAAAAATGATCCGGCATTGTGGAAAGGTGTGCTTTTTAAATAGTCATTAGCTTCCTTCGCCCTTTTGCTTGAACTTGAAAAAACAGCATTTTCGGGATATTCATAATCAATAGTCATTGAAAGTTTGTCACCTGGTTCAAGATATAGAATATTACGCCCAATTCTAAAGTAATTTGGTTTACCGATTTCAAAATTGAGTTCAAAATTTCCAAGGCTGTCAGGAGTTATAATGCGGTTGATATTCTGGGTTGTCAAATTTTTCAAATCAGATATATCTTCAATAAATACCTGGTTACTGAAATTTATAAGTGTTCCCCTTAAGTGAACCTTTTTTATACTGCTATTGGCATGAAGTAGAAATGGGGTTAGCAAAAGAAAACAAGTCCAATATTTAAGAAGTTTATAGTACACAAAATTCATTATTATTTTCAATAACCTAACTTTTGAGAAATTAATCCCAAATATTTTTCATCCGGGATTAATTCCTTTTGATGTGATTGCCATTCAAATCATGTGTAACAAGCACAATCTGGTAAATGTGCCTCTTTTTTGCAACTTGTTTGACGAGGGCAGAGGCCTTCACATGACATACCATTAGGACAAGGCCCGATTCCTCCACCATCGTCTCGTAATCCAGCTCTAATTGTTTTCATCTCAGCTCTGCTGAGTTTGCCTTGCAAATTTTCAAGGCTCATTTTTTTTGTTTTCATGTTTTTGCACATTTTTAAGTTAAACAATTTGCCTGCCTGTACGGCAGACGGGGTTTGTGCCTTAGCTTATAGCATCACAGGCTTTGGCCGCCCGGCCTGCCGGCTTGTACTTCGCCACCAGTAGCTCCGCCGGGCCATCTTCCTGCAGTGAGCTATTCTGCAAGAAAATATTCTAAATCCCAATGCTGTACGCATCGGGCAGTTGGTATCCGTTAATAAAAATTATTGCCATAAAACAATATTATCCTTAAAGTTTTTCAGATAATGTTATTTTTTTAGACATTGATATTTTCCTCTCCGCCGCCAAAAGTTCTGTCAATAATATCTGACTGTGTATCAATAAGATTTTGATACCTCTTCTTTAAAAAGTTCGACTACGTCGTCTAAATTATTAGAAACAATAACTACTTTGCCTTCCTTGTTTATCAGGATATGCGCTGGATACCCTTGAATTTTCAAAACATATCTCAGATAATTTTCCGAATTGGGAATAATACTAAAACTGAAAATTGTTTTAGTGAGGAATTTTCTGATTAACTCTTCATTATCGAATGCCATACTTATAAAAGCAATATCTCTTCTTTCTTTGTATTCTTCTTTTAGTTTGTTCAACCTGGGCATTTCAGCAATACAGGGTATGCAGGAAATAAACCAGCACTTTATCAAAACTATTTTACCCGAAATTGTACTATTACTAAACAAAGTGTCGTCAATATCTTTAAAAGAAAAATCAGGAAGAGTATCTTCAGTAAGGCGATAAAAATTGAGCTGCGTGGCAGCTTTCTGATTTATGGTATTGATTATATCATGGGGCATGTTACCCTGAATGGTATAAAGTTGATAATAAATACTGTCTTTCACCCTCGATCTTAACCGTACCGGCAAAAAATTACCGGTTGAAAGGTGTTGTAAAAATTGCATCTTACTGATATTGTTTCCCACTGTGTCAAATGCGTGAAATTTTCGGCCCCATTTCATTTGTTCTTTGTCATATACAAGCCAGGACATAAGGTCTTTTGTAATAGCTTCAGGCTTAACAACTGGTTTGTACTTAAACTGTTGTGTTTTTGCAGCAGAAAAAACAAATAAAGAAAATATTATCTGGAAAAAAGCTTTATATCTCATAAAATAACATTTGCTACGGGGCTGTATCGGATTTTTGATACAGCCCCGTTTTAATTAGCAAGAGTTTAGCATCCAACTGCTTTTGCTCCACTCACACAAATAGGGCGAGCACCAGGTTGACATTCACTACAGTTGTTCATATCATTTTCCCAGCAACATTTGTATCCACATCTATCTTCTTCTACACATATGGCCTGTACTCCAGCTACAACATTCTTCATCTCTGCCCGGCTTAGCTTACCTTGTATAGCCGCCAGGCTCATTTTTTTTGTTTTCATGTTTTTACACATTTTAAAGTTAATCAATTTGCCTGCCTGTACGCAGACATGTTTTGTACCTTAGCTTTTAGCATCACAGGCTTTGGCCGCCCGACCTGCTGGCTTGTACTTCGCCACCAGTAGCTCCGCCGGGCCATCTTCCTGCAGGGAGCTACTCTGCAAGAAAATATTCTAAATCACCAATGCTGTACGCATCGGGCAGTTGGTATCCGTTAATAAAAACTGTTGGCGTAAACTGTATATCTGTTGCTTTGCACCATTTATCCATCGCATCAATTTTCCCTGTTTGTTTTGCTAATTCCCCGTTAAGCGGGTACTTGTTTGCAAAGGCCGCATAGTCCTTTTTTTCTGCAAGGTACCAGTCGTCAAGTGCGGTTTTTGTTTTCTTTTCGTCCTGCCCTGCTGCAATGGCAAGCAGGTGCTTTACCGGTTCGGCTCGGTAGTCCTTTTCATCGCTGGTGGCAGTAAAAATTATCTTTGCTTTTACATTATTGTTATTTTCCAGCAATTTTTCTATTTCAGGGTGGGCTTTGGCGCAAGGGCCGCAATAGGGGTTGCACACTTTTATTATCTCATGCTTTGCTTGTGGGTTGCCCAGTGTTATACCCAGCCCGTTCACCGGCATTGTAACTGCTTTTTGCTTTTGCAAGAGTGTTTCAAACACTTCGCTGTTAAACTTTAATCGCAGGTATTGCCTCATTGTGGTTTTGGCATCACGCAGCTTCAACAGCCGGGGTTTTACAGTGTACCATGCCAACAGAGGAAAAAGATAAAGAATGGCTGTATAAACTAATGTACCTGATGGTACATTTTGAACACCGGCCAATAAGCCATTTGTAACGGCATTAATGCCCCCCAGCAGTAAAAGGGCCTGTACTGAGAGGCACAATACACACCATTGTTTTGCCACCCGCCACTGGTAATACACAGAGAAAACGGTATAGGGCAGGGCAAATATATTAATCCATGCCACTATCGAAAGGGCTGATGCCCCGTTTATGGCAAGGGCCATCCACCCCCCGGTAAAATAGAAGAAACCCACTTCGCTCCAGCTTAACCAGCTAAATACCTGTGCGGCCTTACCTGACAGGATAGCATTACAGTTTCCTTTTTTTATGCCAGTGCACACTTTGTGCAGCAGCGGGTTGTTACTGTCCATCTCATACCAAAGGAGCAAGATGGATACGCCAACCCCAGTAAGCATAATTAAATATTGCAACAGCAGTCCAGTATTGACACCATCACTAATCTCCATTTGCCCGGCCAAATACCAGGCAGAAAGCCCTGTAAGAAGCAGTATGAGCGATACAGGTACCAGGCTTTTAATAAAAGTGTTCCTTTTATTTGTGATATAGTTTTTCTCTCCCGAAAGTTCGTTAGGTTCTGCAATAAGATAAATACCATTCCACTTTTTCTTAAACTCCTCACGGGAGGCTTTCACCGGCTTTTTGTAGTTGCCGCTGTAATAAAAAACTGCCGTTTCATCTATATTGGCAACGATAGCAACAGGTGTGACAGGTACGTTAATTGTTGCCAGAAAGGGCAGGGGTAATTCGTCTATATTGTCCACATCCGTTTTTGCGGCGGCATTAGGTATTTGCCACTGGTGCAGGGCATCGCTTATACACAAGAGGCTTGGCCAGTCGGGATGGCTCTGTAGTGTATCAGACACCGTGTTGTTGTTTACTTTAACATGTAGTAAATCAGTAAACCGTATTATTGCCTTAACCTCGGCAGGATAAGTTTCCCAAAACATACGAAAAGGTTTCTTTGAATAATCATTCAGGATTTATGGTACGTTCAAGTTTCTCATACTTCACTGCGTTAAAATTTGTCGTTTTTAGCAGGCGAAGTATCTACTGCAACGCTATAAGAACTAAAAATAATCGCCCTTGAAAGATAGGGTTTATTTTTAATTCAAAAATTCTTTTTATGTTTTTTAATAAACTTTTTAAAAATATTAATTTGAAATACTCAGGCTTTCGGGATTGTGATACTTTTGAAAAAGTAACTACTTTATTTCCCTTAATACTTTAATAATTCATTTCCTTTTCTCATGCATGAACTCTCCATAGCACACTCAATTTTATCTATTGCCGAACGGTCAGTACCACCCGGTACCAAAGGAACGGTTTCGGCTGTAAACCTGCAGATTGGCGAACTGAGCAGTATTGAAATTGATGCCCTTCGGTTTGCTTTTGAAGCCATCAAATCCAAAACAGTAGTGCAAAATGCAGAACTGAATATTGAGGTCATCCCCGGTGAGGCAAAATGCTCAGATTGCGACACTGTTTTTCACATGGATAGTTATGGTTCCTGCTGCCCCAAGTGTGGTTGTTTCTTAGTTTCCATCCTAAAAGGAAAAGAACTTAAAGTGTTAAGTATCACAGTGGATGAATAGTACCTTCCAGGCATATCATACTGATTTACTGATAATAATCATACGGCGTTATGACGCTATTAGTAAATAATGGCGGCCCGCTTTCCGAAATTTGTTATAGTCTTTCAGACAAACAAATGTTCATTTGAAAACAATACGGATGATCGTTTGGATTTTGCTTCGATTCATTTGAAAATAGCCGGACATGGAAGAAAAAAACATAATCCCGAAAGCTGCAAAAGAAAGGGCTGTAAAAGGAAAAGTAGAGATAGATGTTCAGCGGTGTAAAGGCTGCGAACTATGTACTGATGCCTGTAAAGAAAAAGTGCTTTCGCTTTCTGATACAATCAATATCAAAGGATACAGGTATGTAATAGCTAATAACGATTTGTGTACCGGCTGTATCAACTGTGCCCTCGTTTGTCCTGATGCGGTGATTACTGTTTACCGCACACAGCCAAAGAAAAAACCTGTTGATATTACACCAGAAAATATCAAAGAACAAATACAAACCCTTGTTGCTTCATCAAAACAATAAATGCTATGACCGAATATAAACTGATGAAGGGTAATGAAGCAATGGCTGAAGCGGCAATACAAGCCGGATGCGATGCTTATTTTGGCTACCCTATTACTCCGCAGTCTGAAGTACTGGAATATTTAGCGAGAGAAATGCCAAAGCATGGCCGTGTGGTGTTGCAGGCTGAAAGTGAAGTGGCATCTATCAATATGGTGTATGGTGCTGCCGGTGCCGGTTTCCGTGCCATGACCTCTTCTTCTTCTCCCGGTATGAGCCTGATGCAGGAAGGCATATCTTATATCGCAGGGGCTGAACTGCCTTGCTTATTGGTAAATGTTAACCGTGCAGGTCCAGGATTGGGAACTATTCAACCTGGCCAGGGAGATTATTTTCAATCGGTAAAAGGCGGCGGCCATGGTGATTATAAAATGATTGTACTGGCCCCGGCCTCTGTACAGGAGATGGCCGATTTTGTTTACCTCGGCTTTGACCTGGCAGAGAAATATCGTAACCCAGTACTGATGTTGTCTGATGGTGCTATTGGCCAGATGATGGAAAAAGTAAAATTCCATCCTTATACAAGACCACCGTTTGATAAATCCTGGGCCACAACCGGCAAACCCAAAACAAGGGGCAGAAATTATATCACATCACTGCATATCCTTCCTGAGAAGATGGAAGAACATAACCGCCATCTTGAAGCCAAGTTTAAAGCCATCCGTGACAATGAAGTACGGTTTGAGGAAATAAATACTGAAGGTGCAGAATATCTTTTTGTTGCGTATGGCCTCAGTGCAAGAATCTGCCAGAAGTCAATGGACATTGCTAAAGAGAAAGGCATAAAAGTCGGATTACTTCGTCCTATTACATTGTATCCGTACCCTTACCAGCGGTTGAAAGAACTGGCATCGCAGGTAAAACTGATGCTGACCGTAGAACTGAACAGTGGCCAGATGGTTGAAGATGTGAAACTGGCTGTTGAAGGAAAAGTACCAGTTGAGTATTACGGACGCATGGGTGGAATGATGCCAACACCCGAAGAAATTGTACATCATTTAGAAACATTAATACAGTATCATCATGTCAATTGAAGAACAAGTATTACCCGGTACAGCGATGGAGATACCAGCACCGGCCTGCCATAAGGATGAAGATGAATATGAAATGGTGTATCACAAACCAAACACCATGGTGGATGTGGGCATGCACTATTGCCCCGGTTGTGCACACAGTTTGGTACACAAACTGATTATGGAAGTGGTGGAAGAACTCGGCATACAGGAAAACACAATAGGTGTTGCTCCTGTAGGCTGTTCAGTTTTTGCATACGACTACATGGATATAGATATGACAGAAGCTGCACATGGCCGTGCCTGTGCAGTGGCAACAGGGATAAGAAAACTGATGCCGGACAAATATGTGTTTACTTACCAGGGCGATGGAGACCTTGCCGCAATTGGTATTGCTGAAACACTCCATGCAGTAAACCGTGGTGAAAATATTCTGATAGTATTTATGAACAATGCTGTGTATGGAATGACCAGCGGACAAATGGCCCCCACCACACTACCCGGTATGCACACCACAACAAGCCCTGATGGACGGGATGTTGCATATTATGGAGCACCTATAAAAGTTTCTGAATTGCTTTCTGTATTGCCAGGCTCATTTTATGTAACCAGGCAGGCCGTTAACCATGCCAATGCTGTTCGCAAAGCAAAGAAAGCACTGACTAATGCTTTCAAATATCAGCAATTGCATAAAGGCACTTGCATTGTTGAAATTATTGGTAACTGTCCTTCCAACTGGAAGATGACACCATTAGAAGCGGCTAAGTTTATTGATGAAGAAATGGTGAAAACATTCCCGCTGGGAGATATCAAAGTGCCTAAAGCAGAAGATTTAAAAACAGTGTAATTATTGCACCAGCTTCAGTTCCCTGGGCATCTTCCGTTGCGTCGCACACTTCAGGGTTCTGTCCGCTGTTCAACATAAAACTTATTAACTGAAAAACTGTATTCGATGAATCAAGATAAAAATGGCCGTATTGTATTAGAAGAATTGATTGTGGCAGGCTTTGGTGGTCAGGGTGTGCTGTCACTCGGCATGACATTGGCCTACGCCGGTATGGTAGAAAACAGGGAAATAACATGGATGCCTTCTTATGGCCCTGAAATGCGTGGCGGTACTGCTAACTGTATTGTTATATTAGGCGATAATAAAATCAGCTCTCCGATTTTATCAACGTTTGATTCGGCTATCGTACTCAATCAGCCATCAATGGATAAGTTTGCCCCCCGCATAAAACCCGGCGGATTGCTGTTGTATGAATCAGGAAATATTTTCAAGCCCAGTACCCGCACAGATATTGATATAATCGGTGTGCCAGCAACAACGGAAGCACTGCTGATGAAGAATGCTAAGATTATGAACATGATTATGCTTGGGGCATACCTGCAGCTGAGGCCGGTAGTAAGCAATGATTCTATTATTGAAGCACTATCGAAAGTATTACCAGAAAAATATCATCATCTGCTGCCTATTAACAGGCAGGCACTGGAAAAAGGCGAAGCAATTGCCAGGGAAACGAAGGGGCAATTGGTATAAAAAATTATGGCTTTGATTAATTATAGAAAACCGGGAAAGCCCGGTTTTTGTTTTTGTATTATCCGCTTTCTTCAGAATTTTAGGATATAGGTTCAAACGGGTTTCTTTTTTGGCCGTACAGGAAAGGCTGAGGAAAGCAGCGTTCACTTTTTGTAAGTTGTCATATCTCAAACCTTCTCGATGAAGAAAAAGTATATAATACTGATTCTTGCTTCTTTGTTTGTTTTTAGCTCTTGTACAACACATCCCCTCTGGGGCTTGAACAGAAACCGGAAAAACACCTTATACAGGAATATGAGGGAGCCTGACTTTAAAGAACCGGCAGAGAAAGGTGAAATAAACCTCAATTTATCATTACCATATCTGAACAGCATTTCTCATAAGCCAGAAGATGAACCTGAAAAAAACACAGCAGGGTTTATTGGGTTGTCGGCGGGTGTTGATTTTGTATATAAGAAAAACAAGTATATAAAAATATCATTCGGGGGAATTACAGACTTGCCTGTCCCAATAGGCCCTTTAGACAGGGGAGGAGAATATGAACAACAGCGGCTGGCATATATGGATATCCTGAATGTTCATAAACTGAACAGGATTTCCTTCGGCTATGGTCTTAGCATCGGAAAATATAACTGGTATCATTATAAGGAAATACCGGATAGTGCAAACCCCTATCGCATCGAAACGGCGGAAAAAAATCATTTTTCATTTGGATTGCCTGCTTGTGTATATTTTCAAACAGGAAGAAGTTTTTATATTGGGCTTATCTATCGTCCCACACTTTACCGGCCTTCATTACCCGAAAAATTTAAGTATGAGCATTCTGCCAGTATAGATTTTTCCTGGAAGATTGGATTGAAAAAAAAGTGATCTGTTTTCTCTTAACCGGTACCTGCCTAATCGTTTATCTTTGTTGTCGCTAATCGCTGAAAAATGACATCTGAAGAAATAGCCAAAATACGCAAAGACTATACGCTCAACTCTCTTAATGAAGATGATGTGGCTGCATCACCGCTCATCCAATTTGAAAAATGGTGGTACGATGCCGATAAATCAGGTATTGACGAGATGAACGCCATGACACTGGCCACTGCCAGCAGTGATGGCCAGCCCGATGCCCGCATCGTTTTGCTGAAAGCCTTTGATGAAAGAGGCTTTGTCTTCTTCACTAACTATAATAGCAGTAAAGGTGCCCAGCTTGCAGAAAATTCAAAATGCAGCCTGCTGATTTTTTGGAAAGAACTGGAACGCCAGGTAAAGATTATCGGCACCGCCGAAAAAATTTCTGTTAAAGAAAGTATTGACTACTACGACAGCCGGCCCGATGGAAGCAAAATTGGAGCATGGGCATCACCGCAAAGTTTGGTGGTTGCCGGCAAGGCCTGGTTGAAAGAAACATTTGAATATTATACTGAAAGGTTTAAACATGGTAAAATTCCAAAACCCCCGCATTGGGGTGGTTACCGGGTAAAACCATCGAAAATTGAGTTCTGGCAAGGCCGCCCCAGCCGGATGCATGACAGGATTCTTTACACCAACACAACAACAAACAACCTGATGGCCGAAGGCTGGAAGATAGAGCGGCTGGCCCCTTAATTTTTTTTTAATGATATAAAAAACCCCTTCGTTAACAGCGAAGGGGTTTTGCTATTAGTGGTTTTCAATCTTAGTGATAGATCACTATGCTTCTTGCAGCCAAGGCTCTTCCTTCACTATCTACAACTTTTACAACATAAATACCTGCTGCTACATGGTACAGGTTAACAGGTGTGTTGCTGTAGGCAATGCCCAGCGATAATGCCTGTTCAAATACCACTTGTCCGGCAGCATTGTAAATGCGTAAGGTTGATTTTTCACCATTCTGGTTGTAATAGCGAACGTTGAACTGAGCTGTTGTCGGGTTAGGATAAACCCACAGGTTGTTATCAGAAGGAGCCGCAGTGATGCTGATAACAGACGATGTGTTCACACAACCATTCGGATCGGTGTAGGTAACCTTGTAATCACCTATTCTGTCAATCGAGACAGGTCCGAGAACTGCACCGCTTAGACCGCTAACAGGGCTGCCATTCCATGTCCATACAAATGTTCCGCCTGCCGGTGTGGCTGTTGCGGTAATTGTAGAAGTCTGGTTTGGCCAGATGGAAGCAGTGGTTGCTGCATCAAGTGTAATAGCTGGCAGTGGATTCACATACAATGTAGCAGCATTTGAGTTAACCACTGTACAAAGACCGTTCAGTATTACCCTGAAGGTATTAGTGTTCATAGCAGTGGTTACGCTGCTAACTGTGTAAGAAGAACTGTTAGCCCCGGCAATATTCACCCATGCTGTGCCATTCCATTGCTGCCATTGGTAGGTGACCACGTTAGTAGCAGTTACGCTGAATGTTGCGTTTGTACCGGCACATACTGTTCTGTTAACCGGTTGTGCGCTTACAACAGGCAACTGGCCATCGTTAATTGTTACAGTGAATGAACAGTTAGAAGTATTACCGGCGGCATCTTTAACAGTGTAAGCAACAGTAGTTACTCCCATATTAAAGGTTCTTGAACCCAGGTTGTTAATACCTGTAGTTGGCGAAGAACCGGTTGTTGCTCCGCTCATTGTCCATGTAAGCAATGTAACAGTACAGTTGTCTGCCGTTGTAGGATTGGCTGGTGCAAATGTGGCTGTACATAAACCGGCATCTGTATTTCTTACAATATTAGCCGGGCAGGCAATAGTTGGAGCCTGATTATCAACAACTGTTACAGTAAATGTACATGTTACCGTTCCGCAGGCATTTGTAGCCGTAGCTGTTACAGTTGTAACGCCTACGGGGAAGGTACTTCCTGATGCTACCGAGTATGTGATTACCGGAGTTGGTGTACCTGTTGCCGTTGCCGGAGGATACGTAACAACAGCGCCGCAAATACCAGGATCAGCATTTCTCACAATGTTGGCCGGGCAGGTAATGGTTGGTGTCGGGTTCACTATTACAGTGGCTGTAATTGCTGTTCCTGTACAACCGTTGGCTGTCGGTGTAATTGTGAAAGTAACTGTTTGCTGTGTGGTAGTAGTATTAGTCAGTGTGCCACTGATGTTACCACTGCCGCTGGCAGCAATACCTGTTACGTTTGTTGTATTGTTTCTTGTCCAGTTGTAAGTGGTTCCGCTTACGTTACCGGTTAAGGCAATTGTTGTAATGGCAGTACCTGTACAAACTGTTTGTGTAACAGGAGTGGCCACAGCATTTGGTATCGGGTTCACAACTACAGTAGCTGTAATTGGAGTACCAGTGCAACCGTTAGCTGTTGGCGTGATAGTGAATGTAACAGTAACCGGAGCAGACGTAGTATTAGTCAGCGTACCACTGATATTACCACTGCCGCTGGCAGCAATACCTGTTACAGAGGCTGTATTATCTCTTGTCCAGTTATAAGTGGTTCCGCTTACGTTGCCACTCAATGCAATTGTGGTAATTGCACTTCCTGAACAAGTTGCCTGACTGGCAGGAGTTGCTACAGCATTAGGAGTTGGGTTTACGGTATAAGTAAAGGTTGTTGGTGTGCCTGCGCAGGTAGTTGTTGCAGCAGTATAGCTGATAACTATCATACCATTACCAGACTGTACACCGGTAGTTACCGCACCGGCAGTAACACCACCAGTATAAGAAGAACCACCAGCACCACCGCCACCGGCACCTTTATCGTTACCAGAGCATGCAGCTGTACCGGCAGAACCGCCGCCACCACCACCGCCGCCAACGTAACCGCCGCCGCCACCACCGCCGCCTGGCACACTGCCAAAGCTGAAGCAACAGCAAGACTGACCTGCACCACCAGTACCACCAGTGCCATTTGCAAGCCCGGCCACACCTGGCTGACCAAGGAAGCCACCACAGCCAACACCAGCAGCACCACCGGCTACTAAAGTACCACCGCCACCAGCACCGGCAAATCCGCCAGAAGTTGGAGCATCAGTACCATTAGCACCATTATTGTCGCCATCACCACCGGCACCGCCGTTGATAACATTGGTTGATTCGCAACCACCACGGCCGCCACCGCCACCACCGGCAGCAACAAGAATTCTGTCGCCAGCAGTAGTCCCCGGGAATCTTACATCACTGGCACCGCCGCCACCGCCTGAGTTGGCATTACCACCGGTACCACCACCATTGTAGCCACCGGTTGGGATAGCACCGCCGCCACCAACATAGATGTTGAGGACTTGTCCCGGAGTTACGGCAAGTGTACCACTTGCTTTAGAACCTTTACCACCGGCACCGCCTAAGGTGGCACCACTGATGCTGTTTCCGGCAGCACCTGTACCGCCAGCAGCGCCATAGGCATCAATAGTAATAGAAGTTACGCCGGCAGGAACAGTGAATGTTTGTACTGCACCAGTGTAGTTGAATGATTGAGAAACTGTACCTCCGGTAGCAAGACTAGGCGTTACTGTTACAGTAGCAGTAACAGGAGCGTTAGTTGTATTTGTTGCAGTAAAGGAAGGAATATTGCCCGTTCCGCTTGCTGCAAGACCGATAGAAGTAAGTGTATTTGTCCAGCTGAATGTAGTACCAGGCAAAGAGCCGGTAAAGTTTACAGCCGCAGTAGCGCCATTGTTACAAACAACCTGGTTGCTCACTGCATCCACAGTTGGAGTTGGACCTACTGTTATAGTAAAGCTAATTGGAGTACCTGTACAAGTTGCACCAGCATTAGTGTAAGAAGGAGTAACAGTGATAGTCGCTGTTACTGCAGTGGCTCCGGCGTTAACAGCTGTAAAGCTGGCGATATTGCCACTGCCGCTTGCTGCCAGCCCGATGCTTGTGTTATTGTTTGTCCAGTTATAAACAGTTCCGCTTACTGAACCGCTAAAGCTAACAGGTGCAGTGGCAGATCCATTACATACGACTGCGTCAGAAACAGCATCAACTGTTGGTGTTGGATTAACTGTATAAGTAAAGGTTGTTGGTGCACCGATACAAGTAGCGGTTGAAGAAGCTGTATAGCTGATTATTATGCTTCCGTTTCCGGAGTTGATTCCTGAAATGGTAGCTCCTGAAGTAACTCCGCCAACATAGCTGGAACCACCTGCCCCGCTTTGTCCTGTAAAATTACCGGCATACAGTCCGTCATCACCAACTAAGCCTCCGCCATTAGCACCTTGAGAGGCAGTACCTGATCCGGCCTGGTTTGAAGACAATTCAATACCGCCATCGCCACCAAAACCAAGTCCGCCAGCCTGTCCTGTACTTGCGGGTTGTGCTCCCGGCCAGTCAGAAGTACCACCAATTCCACCGGCTGATTGTGTTCCGCCCGTTGGTAAAACTGTAGAATTAAAAGGCCAAGCAGCACCGCCGCCTCCGCCATAGTAACCAGCGCCGCCACCGCCGCCGCTTCCACGGCCACATCCACTAATTCTATCGCCTCCGGCACCGCCCCCTCCAGCAGCAACGATTACACGGTCATTAAGAGTAGTTCCCCCTAATCGAATATCAGTAGCTCCTCCTCCCTGACCACCAGTTGCTGCAGCACAACCTGTCGGGTTTGAAGCTACCCCGCCTCCATTATAACCATTTGAACCTCCTACATAAAGGTTAAGAACCTGACCTGGTGTTACATTCAGCACACCGGTAGCTTCGCCGCCCAATCCACCTGCAACTCCCATGGCGTTTGAACCGCCTTGAGCACCTTTAGCTGTAATGTTAATCTGGGTTACACCGGCAGGAACTGTGAATGTTTGCGCTGAACCGGTATAATTGAATGTTTGAGAAACTGTATTATTAATAGTAGTTGTAGTACTTGGTGTCACTGTTACAGTGGCAGTAACAGGAGCATTGGTTGCATTAGTTGCTGTGAAAGAAGCAATATTGCCAGTACCACTTGCCGCAAGACCAATTGAAGTAAGTGTATTTGTCCAGTTGTAAACAGTGCCGGGTACTGCGCCTGTAAATGTTACAGCTGTAGCAGCACCGTTATTACAAATTACCTGGCTGCTTACTGCATCTACAGTTGGCGTTGGATTAACTGTAACGCTGATTCCTGCATACGGACGACACGCAGGATCAACAGGAACTGGTGTTAGTACAGCATACAGAATGAATGAACCAGCATCAGGAGGTGTTACAACGGTGGTTGCGGTAGTTCCTCCGCCAGTTAAGCCAGCATTATTCACTGTCGCAATTACAGATCCGCCTGTATAAGGATCTGCTAATGGAACCGGCGATGCTTTGAAGTTAATGCCATAGGTGATGCCCATGGAAACAAGACCTGATGCTGTAAGTGTAACAGGTGTGTTTTGACAAGCAACAGTAGAAGGATTGGTAGTTAAAGCACCAATTGTCGGACACACAGCACAGCCACCGGGGCCGCTCAGGTTGACTACTTCTGTTTGCGTGCAACCAGTTGTTTGATCTGTTACCACAACAGTGTACTGACCAACAGTAAGACCTGCCTGGTCTTCCTGACCGGCAATTAAACCAGAACCACCGGAAGTTGACCAGCTATATGTATAAGGACCAGACGAACCGCTGACAGTAATATTTATTGCACCATCAGATGAAACGCAGGTTGTTGGTTGTATAACAACTGAACTAATTGCCTGAACAGGATTAACAATAACAATTGCAGAGCCTGTCATTGAACTTGAACAGGTAGTGGTTGCATTAACAGCCTCAACTGTATAGGTACCTGCCGCTGTCTGGTTGCCAAAACTGATAGCAGTACCGCTGCCTGCAACAGGCGAACCCACTGCGGATGCTCCATTGTATAATTGATAGTTTACGCCGCTTTCTGAATTGCTTAATCCGATAGCGACACCAGCACCACCTGCACAATAGCTGCCGCCACCGGTTACAGAGAACTGTACGGGCAACGGATTAACAGTAATTGTTACAGAACCGGTCATCGTTGTGGTACAACTGGATGTTGTATTAGTTGCAACAATTGTGTATGTTCCTGCAGTTGTCTGAATACCAAAACTGATTGCGGCACCAGTACCTGAAACAGGCGAACCTACTGCAGAAGCGCCGTTGTATAATTGATAGTCAACTCCGGTTTCAGAACCACTCAATCCTACTGCTAAACCAGCACCGCCCGAGCAGTAATTACCACCACCTGTAACGGTAAACAGGGCAGGAGATGTGTTAACGGTAACGGTAACAGGAAGAATCATTGAGCAAGTACCGTCAGAAGCTTTGATATAATAAGTTCCTGATGCGGCTACAGCGTTCGGGGTTGGAAGTGAAGTTGTAGCAGCAGCATCAGTCCAGTAAGTAAATGTGAGGCCGCTTGTTGAGCCTGCTGTAACTGCAGCAGCAGTGAGATCAACAGTTGAAGGTGTACATACAGCAGCCGGATTGTTTACGACAAAACCAGTTGCGGCGAATTCGTCTGCACCGATATCTGGTGTGGTGGCACGGGTATCGTTATCAATATCGGCTGTAATACCAGCGATGCTCACGCCAGCACCGTTCAGACACCAGTTTGCACCAACTGTGTTAACCAGGTGCAGGTCTGTTGCTGATGTGAATGTGGGCTGGTAAGAGACAGACTTGCCGTTTCCGCCGAAAGCGGCTTGAATGCCAGCAAGAGTTGTTTGGTCGCTGCCAAGATACCCCAGAACACCCTGCGTGCCGCTTACTGTATAATCATTGTAGTTGATATTAGCATAAGCAGCATTAGCTACAGCCGAATAAATTGCATACGTTTTAGCTGATGCAGCGGCGCTGTTATTCAGGTTTGTGGCCAAAATATTGTTTCTGATATCCAGATTGGATGTGGCAGAACTAAGATAAAGAGCAGCAGATGCTGTTCCGGAAGAGTTGCCGGCAAACGAACCACTGCCTAAATGAACAGTATTGTTATACAGGTTAATGCCTCCTGTAGTAACTGTGCTGCCTCCCGTTGCGCCAATACGAATACCCACAATGGCATCACTCAAAAAACTACTCCATCCGTCGCCCCTGATATCTGAAACAAAATTATTAGAAATCGTTAGGTTACTAGTGGCGGTTCCCGTATTAATATTAAAGCCTTTTCCACCATATCCGCCAGTGCCGGTATATCTGATACCGGTAATATTATTAGCATTAAATACGGAATTAACAACGCCGGCTGCAATATTAATACCCATAGGATTACCAGTAGAAGTGATGATATTAAATACCGAGTTATTGTTAACAATTAATCCAGTGGAATTACTGTAGTACATACCAATAAACCCGATATAATCAGATGCGGTATTGCTGCCAATATTATTATTATTCACAACATTTCCTGTTTGTCCACCGCCTGCACCTGCAATGATTAATCCATATTGAGAACGTAAGAAAGAGTTATTGGTATAGATATTATTATTTTGTTGGGCTTCTGCAACACCTGATGTGGCCACTGAAACACCGCTTCCGCTGAAAATTCCAACAAAGGTCGTAAGTGGCGCTTGTCCCTGTACAATAATATTTTTGATTGTATTGTTAGTGGCACCATCTGATGCGCTGGCGCTGCCCTGCCAGATAACAGCACTTGAAGTGCCTGTGTTACTGTTTGAAATAGTCAGATCACGGCTGGTTCCGCCTGCAGTATTAGATCCGTCAATAGTTACATAGTCTGCACCATTGTATTTAATGATTGACGTGGCTGAAGATCCGGTAATTGTAGCAGTTACTCCCGTTGCTGGTTTAATTGTCAATGTATTCGTTGCGCTGGCATACGAATTAGCATTGATTACAATCGGGAATGTTTCACTTGCTGAATACGAAGCATCAGTAAGGTTGAACACAACCGGGCCAGTAAGACATGAAGTGTTATAAGCGTTTACGGCAGCAGTAAGTGTGGTATAGTTTCCGCCTGCGCCAACAGTGTAAGCACCAGATAAACTGGTTGCGATATTATAACTATTCGGTGTTGTGGGAGCTGTTGACACTGAATTTACATCAATAGCTACCAGACCCGTCGCCGGATTGGACGTTATATTGGGAGTTGGCGAAACAATATCTTGTGCAATTACATAATACTGAACATTATCACCAACAGCCAAACCGCCCATATCGGCAGCTACAATTGTAAAATTCCAGGTGCCATTGGTGGCGGTTCCACTGACAAGTGTACCCTGCGAAGAAAACCAGGAGCCTGCATTTTTTCTATAATAAACCCTCGGTTGAAGAGTACCTGATGTCGGCACTCCTGTAACATCTGTAATGCCCACCCCGTTTAATATCCTGTCACCTGTACTACAGGTTAATGGTATAGTTGCGTAAGTAATAGTGGGTGCTGCCAGATCGATACCTACATAATTACCCGCATCTGCACCAATATCTACAGGAGTAAGTCCAGCTCTTGCTTGATCGTCAAAGTCATTAATGACCCCTACATCGATACCATTACCTTCGGCAACAGTTGGGTTTGTAGGGTGTAAATGTAAATCTGGTGTTGCATTAGCGGGATCACTATATTGAGGATTACTTTCAAAACTGCCGGCATCCTGCCCAACAGCGGTTTTCCAGGCTGCAATATTGGCTACATCCAGACTGTTGAAGAACCCCAATACAGCACCTGTTCCATTGGCAAAATAAATGTTGTTGTTAATTGTTAAACCAGAGGGATTAGGGACAGTGCCATTTATCTTTACTGCATAGTGTTTACCTGTAGCACCACTATTTGTCCGGGCATTAAAGAAAATATTGTTACGAAAACTTCTCGTATTTACCGTTTGTGTTCCGTTAAATGCGAACGAGGCACCGCTTCCTGCAGTTGCTGTGCCGCCAATATAAACGCTATTATGGAAAAACTGGTCAGTACCCAAAAATTCGTTAATACCGTTTATACCCGCAACTGAACTATTAGTGGCAGCTGTACCCAAAGCGTTTGTAACGCCTGAGCCGATGGCTATCATATTATTTCGGTAGATAGTCGTGCCTCCAGCCACCCTGATTCCATTCACTTCGGCAGAAGTGCTGTTTGTGGCAACAGTTAAATCATAAATAAGATTTCTTTGTACAATGTTAGCCGTGCTTCCATTAAACTGAATACCTGTAACTACGCTTGCCGCAGAAGTATTTGAATTAGAAAGCTTAAGGATTGTGTTTTGAGAAAGAGTCTGATTGGCCGAAGTTCCGGTTGAGGAAATACCAATTACAGAGGCGCTAGTTGTGGTGCCAGTACCACCGGCAGAGGTCAGGTTACGGACAGTATTACTCGTAAGTGTTGATGCCGGAGCATTGCAGTTAATGCCAATTAGTTGTGCTGTTGTGGAAGTTGAATTATTCTGAATTGAATTGGCAACCGTACCTCCAATCAGGTTTGACGAGGCAACCCATGTTACACCTGAACCTGTCCAGCACCTTATACCATATACAATAAAGGCACCAGTTGCTCCTGCATTACTGACCGAAATACCACCAATCTGATTATTATTTGTTGTCCACGCATCGCTTCCGAAATTAAGCATACCGTATACATCGGTACTTGATGTGGTATTTGTGGAAAAAACCAAAGATCCTGGTGCGGACTGACTACCGATAATATTATTATTACATATCGTACTACCGTTGCTAACCATGATACCTGACATGGGCGAAGAAGTGGTTGCTCCGCTGGATGTTACCCCTGAAAGGTTTACAGCGGCTACGGTGTTATTATTAATATTTGAAACTGTTCCACCAGTTATACCACTAAAGAATATGCCCTGAAGTTTTCCAGTACTTCCGGTTAGTGTGTAAACCCCGGTTTGTGAATTAGAGGCATATCCAATTATATTACCAGTTATTGTCATGCCCTGAACCCCGCTTGAAGAGGTCGAACTGTTCATATCTATTGCACGGTGAGTGGCTCCGGTTGTCCATGTTCTTGTACCTGTCTGATAAAAGCGGTTATTGGTAATAGTCCATGTATTACAACCACCATTGATTGCGATGCCTGAGCTGGTAACTGCTGAGCCGAAATAATCAAAAATATTATTGTTGTTAATTACAATCCCGCTATTACCAATAGCTGTTGTAGAGGTTGACCCATTACCTAAAATACCTTTGGTAGGCAGGTTGGATCCGGCTGGGCCTATATTATTATTAGAAATAGTATTGTTGTCGTTACCGTTAGGTGTATTGGCATCTGTACTGAAAAAGATTACAGCTCCATTAGTGGCAACGGACATTGTCCCCGAACCCTGTATACTACAGTTGGTCACCGTATTATTTGTTGCGCCCCCAATAAACCGTATTGTTGAAGTAATTGAGGTGGCAGAGATAGTAGTATTGGAAATCGTTAACGAATTGCCTCCTGTGTTTAGGCCATTAAACGTTACGTTATCGGCTCCGTTAAGGTCTATTAACGGAAGACCAGCTGTTGCTGCCCCGTTAATTGTTCTGGCAGCACTGCCTGAAGGCTGGATGAGAATAGAGGTATATGATGCCGAACCTGAACCGCTGGCATTAAGAATTGCGCCAGTGGCAGGTTCAGTAGTGTTACCTATGATTTCAATTGTAATTGCACCGGTATGTGTACCAGCATTGATGGCTGCAAATGCGCTGGCCAGATCAGGAAAAGAGCCGGCACCAGGGTTTACAGTTACATTCTGAGAATTGCTTGTTACCGTAAATAAAACAGTAAAAAGCAGGAGGTAGATTTTCCTCATAAGGGTGGTTTTAGTGTAAGCTTGTGTGTGAAAAGAAGACATCTAAGTTAATCAAATACTTTATATAAAAATTCATTTAAGGCTACTAAATGAGTAAATAAAAAAACTCTGCCTTAAGGCAGAGTTTTTTTAGGTTAATGGTTACCGGTTCTATGGATGATAAACAATAATCCTGCGGGCGGCAAGTTCCCTGCCTTCGCTGTTTACAATCTTTACAATGTATGTGCCAGCACTAACACTGTTCAGGTTAATTACAGTATTGCTGTAAGTGATACCTAACGAGAGGGCCTGCTCAAACACCACCTGACCTCCGGCGTTATACACCCTCAGTGTGGCTTTTTCGCCGGTTTGGTTATAGTAGCGAACATTAAACTGACCGGTGTTCGGGTTTGGATATACCCAAAGGTTATCAGAAGCGGCTGGTTTTATGCTAATGAGCGATGAGGTATTCACACATCCATTCAAATCAGTGTAAGTAACCTGGTAATCACCAATCCTGTCAATGGAAAGCGGACCGAGTACCGCTCCGTTCACACCACTAATAGTGTTTCCGTTCCATCTCCATACAAAGCTTCCGCCAGCAGGCGAGGCTGTGGCTGTTATTGTAGTGGACTGACTTGGAAGGATTGCATTGGCCGGAGCCGCATCCAATGTAATAGCCGGTAATGGATTTACATATAATGTGGCGTGGTTTGAAGTAACTACAGTACACAAACCGTTAAGGATTACCCGATAGTTACTAATGTTCATCGATGTGCTCACATTGCTTACTGTGTATGAAGAGCTGTTAGCGCCTGTAATATTCACCCATGCTGTACCATTCCATTGCTGCCATTGGTAGGTTACTACGTTGGAGGCAGTTACACTGAAGGTGGCGTTGGTGCCGGCACACACTGTTCTGTTGGCGGGTTGAGCACCGATAACAGGTAACTGGCCGTCCAGTACAGTTACAGTGAATGAGCAGGTTGACTGGTTGCCACAGGCATCAGTTGCTACCGAAGTAACAGTTGTTGTTCCTATAGGGAAAGCAAAACCTGAAGCAGGGGTGCTTACTATAGTTACTGCACCTCCGCAATTATCAGTAGCGGTTACAGTATAGTTAACAGTAGCAGTACAAGATCCGACAGGTGTTGTCGCTGTAATGTTGGAGGGACAGGTGATTACCGGTGCTGTTTGGTCATTCACGGTAATAGTTTGTGTGCAGGTACTGCTGTTTCCGCACACATCTGTTGCCCTGTAAGTCCTGGTGATGGTATATCTGTTTGCACAGGTCTGGTTGCTGATAACATCACCAACATGAACGATGGTAACGGTTCCTGCACAGTTATCAGTTGCTGTAACAGAAGCAATATTTGCCACAGGAACTGCAGCAGCACAACTTACGGTTACCGGAGCCGGACAAGTTATTACTGGTGGCGTTTGATCGTTCACGGTGATAATCTGTGTACACTCAGTAAAGTTTCCGCATACATCTGTTGCCCTGTAAGTCCTTGTGATAGTATATCTGTTAGCACAGGTCTGGCTGCTGATAACATC
>CALLZY010000007.1 GCA_937858715.1 uncultured Chitinophagaceae bacterium
CTGTGCAGTATGAATAACTGAGTTATCAAAAAAGAGTAATCCTTCAAGAGATGCGGCTAACTGACTGAGTTGGGTTTGCATGAGCAGTAAGTTAAGTATCAGAAAACAGCGAACTGCAAAGCTAATGACTTAGGCCATCTGAAATGATGACTTCAGGTATTTCTGAACTTAAGTTTTGGATTACGCCGGGTATGAAAGACTGCAACAATTGCAATTCTTTTTTTCCTGTTGCTGACCCGGTAAATAATCAGGTATGGAAAAACCCTGGTTAGTGCTTCACGATAGTAACGTCTTCTTTCAGGGTAACGATTATGATCCTGCTCTATGATATTTACAACACGAAAAACTTCTTTTATGAACCTGTCTCCCAGACCTGCTTGTTTATCTTCATACCATTCCCAGGCTTCTAACAGTTCCAGTCTTGCTTTATGAACAAATTCTGCCTTGTACATCATTTTGCCAAATGTCTTTTTCTCATTTGAGAGACCGTTGCTTCAATGTCAGACACAGAATACCCCTTTTGGTTGTCTTTGGCCCAGTTATTATAACGCTTATCAAGTTCCTTTACAATACTATTATCCTCCCACCACTTTAATTCTTCCGTTATTTCATCTTCCAGCATCATATAAATTGCCTTCACTTTTTTATCATCTGCCACACGGATATAATCGTATAGCCTTTCCCTTACATCTGCTGTATTCATATCATAACTGTTTATACAAACTTAATATTTTGAAAAGACAGTGCCAAAAGCGCCGTTTACTTATGCCAGCCCTTTCCTGGCAGTCAAATAAACACCCTGAACTGACGAAAAACAGAAAAGCTAAACACCAAAGGCTCTACCTTCGCATCCTGAATAAATTTTTCTTATGCAAAAGATTGAACATATCGGTATCGCCGTAAAAAGTCTTGAAATTTCTATCCCGATCTTTGAAAAGATACTGAACACTCCCTGTTACAAAACAGAAACTGTGGAAAGCGAAAAGGTAAGCACTGCTTTTTTCCAGAACGGCCCTAATAAGATTGAGCTGCTGGAAAGCACCGACCCTGAGGGTGTGATTGCAAAATTTGTGGAGAAGAAAGGTGAAGGCATGCACCATATAGCATTTGCCGTTGAGAATATTGAAGCTGAAATGGAAAGGCTGAAGAACGAAGGGTTTGTGCTGCTGAATGAAAAGCCCAAACAGGGAGCTGATAATAAGCTGGTGTGTTTCCTGCATCCCAAACATACCAATGGTGTGCTGGTGGAACTGTGTATGGATAAACCGGAGTAAGTGTTACAGTAATTCGGGTGGCAGGTCGCCGTTGCTGTCGGAGTTTACTATGCCAAGTCTTTCAACGGCCACCTGTGCAGCTATTTGTGAAGCATCTTTTTTATTAAAGGCCCGGCCTTCGGCAATATTCTGTCCGTCAATAACGGCGGCTACAGTAAACAGGCGCCGGCCATTTTCAAGACGTTCGTTAACGGTTTCAAATTCGAGACTGCGGCCATTTTTGTTGACCCAACCATAGAGTTTGTTTTTATGGTTGATCTCGAGGTTCTCAAGGTCATCCATAAACATATGCGGCAGGATGATATACTGCAGCACCCACTGATTGGTTTTTTTGTATCCTTTGTCCAGGTAGATTGCCCCTACCAGTGATTCCAGCGTATTACCGAATATCTGGCTTACCCGCAGTGAGCCATCCAGTTTATTGAAAAGGGTTACTTTCTTTAGTCCCATCCGTACTGCAATATCATTGAGTTGTTGCCTGTTCACCATTTTGCTGCGCATTTCGGTAAGATAGCCTTCTTCTTTGTATGGATAACGCTTATAGAGATAATCGGCCACCAGGGCACTTAATACTGCATCGCCGAGGTATTCGAGACGTTCATTGTTCTCGTCAATATTTTCCCTGACTGAACGATGTGTGAGGGCTGTCTTATAGAGAGAAATATTACCCGGCTTAAAACCCAGAATGTTTGTCAGTTCTTTTTTAAAGGTTGAGCCGGTCTGCTTTTTCGAGAAAAAATTAATAATATCCACGGGTGTTAAGCTACGGAAAAGTTGACAAGTACAAAAGTTTATAAAAAAAAAGTTCTTCAGCGATGCTGAAGAACAGTACTATCACCTGTAAGTTTTTCAATCAGCCTTTATACTTTCTTACAATCATGCAGGCATTGTGACCGCCGAAACCGAAGGTGTTGCTTAATGCTGCATTCACAGGACGATATTGTGCCTTGTTGAAAGTAAAGTTGAGGTTGTTATCCAGCTCAGGATCATCAGTAAAATGATTTATCGTAGGCGGCACCGCATCATTAATCAATGCCATGATGCTGGCGATTGCTTCAATAGCCCCGGCCGCACCCAAACAGTGACCTGTCATTGATTTTGTAGCACTGATGTTCAGCTTATAAGCATGTTCGCCAAATACCTGTAAAATCGCTTTTACTTCCGCACCATCGCCAATAGGTGTGGCAGTACCATGTGTATTGATGTAATCAATTTCTTCAGGTTTCATGCCTGCATCATCCAATGCTGCCAGCATAACATTTTTAGCACCCAGCCCTTCCGGGTGTGGTGCTGTAAGGTGGTGAGCATCGGCTGTGGCGCCACATCCAGCCACTTCGCAATAAATTTTTGCACCCCTCGCTTTGGCATGTTCCAGTTCTTCGAGTACCAGCATACCGGCACCTTCGCCCATCACAAATCCATCTCTGTCTTTATCATAAGGGCGGCTGGCCGTTTTGGGGTCGTCATTTCTTTCGCTCATTGCCTTCATAGAGTTAAATCCGCCAACACCGGCTTCACTTATTACAGCTTCGCTGCCGCCTGTAAGCAGTATATCAGCTTTGCCCAAACGGACCAGGTTAAAGGCTTCCATTATAGCATTAGTACTGCTGGCGCAGGCACTTACCACGGCGAAGTTGGGTCCGCGGAGATTATGCCGCATACTTATCTGGCCGGCAGCAATATCTAAAATCATCTTAGGGATAAAGAAAGGATTGAAACGGGGTGTGCCATCGCCTTTTGCAAAATCGGTTACCTCATGCTGAAAAGTGGTAAGACCGCCAATCCCGCTGGCAAATACCACACCGGCCCTGTCGGGATTGATATTGTCTTTGTTCAGTCCGGCATCAGCCATTGCCTGGTCGCTTACCACCAGTGCAAACTGTGTAAAGCGATCCATCTTCCTGGCTTCTTTTTTATCCAGGAATTGCGTTGGATCAAACCCTTTTACTTCACAGGCAAATTTTGTGCGGAATTTTGTTGCGTCGAATTGTGTAATCATATCAGCACCAGAAGTGCCTGCTATCAAATTATTCCAATATTCAGTAAGTGTATTTCCTAATGGTGTAATGGCACCAATGCCTGTTACAACAACCCTTTTAAGTTCCATATCAGCAAATTGAGGAGGTTTCGGACAATAATTATAAGACTTTCAACGGCTAAGATAGTGAAAACAAAAAAACCGCTTCCCAATTAATTGAGGAAGCGGTATAGTTTTTTTGTCCTGCCATTGCAGGTAAAGTAATGCCTTTTATAAACTCTGATTATTTGGCATGCTCTTCCAGGTAAGTAACAGCCTGACCAACGGTGGTGATAGTTTCGGCTTGTTCGTCCGGAATGGAGATGTTGAATTCTTTTTCAAATTCCATGATCAGTTCTACGGTATCCAAAGAATCGGCACCGAGGTCGTTGGTAAAAGAAGCTTCATTGGTAACTTCTGACTCATCAACGCCTAATTTGTCAACGATGATCTTTTTAACTCTTGATGCAATGTCTGACATGTTCGTAAAGTTTTGTTTATTGGGTGCAAAAATATACTTTTTGAATAAATA
>CALLZY010000008.1 GCA_937858715.1 uncultured Chitinophagaceae bacterium
TCTGGTGCATTAATGGCATAGTTGGCTGTTACGCCAGCCCCCGTGGTAACAAACTGTACATTGGTGGAGTTTTGCGTTCCATTGAAGCTGGAATAGTCTCCCGTGCCCAGCCCGGTAAACTCAACCCGAACTGCTGTTCCATTTGGAATTTCGCCGGTAGTAAAACTGTATGCTCCACTGGCATCGGTTGTTTTTGCAGGCCCTACCTGCACATTACCAGCATTAAAGGCTCTTACGGTTATACCACTAACAAACGGCTCATTAAACGTTGCAGAATTGTTTTTTTGGCCATTGCCATTAAAATCACGGAAAACAATGCCCGATAGGGACTGGCCATTTACGGTTGCATTAATAAGGAGTGCCAAAAATGACAAGACGATGAACCTTAAGAGTTGTTTCATGCTCAGTTGCTATTTTATTTATTTGTATCCTAAACTGCCCATGCAGACCGCATGAGCATGGATATTGCCATTAACCAAGGTTTTCAAGTTAAAATATTGGATATTACTCCGTGAAAATACATATTAATTATCACAATAGTGTAAAAAAAACATATACTGTAAAATCATTAATTAAAATCATGATATTGAATACGTTAAAAGCAATGACTCAATTTCATATTTTTTTTCAATACGCTTTTACACCTATAAAAACTGAAACTAGCAATAATAAGAGGAAATGGGAACCCGATTCGGCCGAAGGGCCAGAATGGATGCTAAAAAGAATGATAAACAGGTTAAAAGTTAGTTATGAAAAGGAGAAAAGACAATAGGGCATACCTGATAATAAGCACAAAGAGTACCACCAATTATTTATTCTGGACAGATGGTCTCTTTGTGCTGATTTGATTTTCATTGGATAGTGGATGTAAAACGGGCCTGTGGTTTTTTGCCTTCTTTTTCTGGCAATATTCCTGAACAATACCAGGAATGTTTTCAAACTCGGGGTACAGGTCAATGAAATAATCAACGCCGTGTTCTCTTAAAATGTCGGCAGTAAGACTACTGATGACATTATTGTAAAGAACTATTACACAGGTATCGGATTTTTTCAGTTTTGTCAAACTGGTCAGTGTTTCATTAGGGTGCTCTTCATAAATTTTTTCATCCAGCAGGACAAGGTCGGGATATTGATTTTTCTTAAGATATATGTGTGCATGTTCGCAACTCCATATAAAATGAATTACAACGTTTTCATATGAATCATAAATCAGCTCAGCCAGTCTTTCTGAAAGGATATTTGATTTTTGAATGATAGCGACTTCCATGGCCGATTTATTAATACAAAGTACCGGCTTATTGAACACGGGTACAATAGACTACAAGGGCATCTTTGGATAGAATTAAAAAAAAACCGGTATAGTATTAATTCTATACCGGCGATTTGTGGTTAAATTCCAACAACAGCTCTATATCTTCATATCCGGAATTATTTGATGGGCAATAGCGTAGCGGGTTAACTCTGCATTACTGCTCAATCCCATTTTTTCAAGTATATGGCTGCGGTGAGTACTTATTGTTGTCAGGGCAAGAGAAAGAGTCTCGCTGATCTGGGTAATGGTTTTTCCCATTGCGAGCATTTTAAAGATTTCTAATTCCCGGTTCGATAGCCGTTCATGAGCCTTCCCTTCGTCTTGCTGTTCCAGTAGTTTTTCGGCTATTTCAGGTGTAATATATTTTTTGCCAAGCCTTATTCTTTCAATTGCCTTAATCAGTTCATAAGGCGCAGCATTTTTGTTAAGATACCCTGCAGCACCTGCCTTCAGGGCACGAACGGCATATAAATCTTCTGAATAAATACTGAGAATAATAACCGGCAGGTTGGGTTGAATGAGTTTTATCTGCTCCAGTGCTTCCAGACCACTGCGGCCAGGCATATCAAGGTCGGAAATAACGAGATCCCAATGCTGTTTCATTACTTCCTTTACCAGCACCTCTCCGTCTTCTGCTTCTTTAATCTCGGCAGAAGGATACTCATCTTTCAGTATCTGTATTAATCCTAACCGGACAAAACTGTGATCGTCTGCGATAATAATCCTTTTCATATTATCTGATTATTATTTGTATTCGAAAGCGGAATACTTATGGTTATTTGTGTTCCCTTTCCGGGGGCTGTTTTCAGGTCAAAAGTTCCCTGTAGCGAAGCCACTCTTTCCTTCATCCCCAAGACACCGAACGACCGGCCCGATTTTAATACGTTTTTATCAAACCCTTTTCCGTCATCGGTTATCTGAAGGTAAACAGATTCATCATCCTGCCATAATTTGGTGATTACTTTTGCAGCCCCTGCATACCGGGTAATATTAGTTAATGCTTCCTGATAGACCCGGTACAAACAGGTAGCCATTGTTTCGGTCGTTTGCACATCAGGCCGGTCGGATTCGAATGTAAGATTAACCCCTGTTTGCCCGGAAAATTGCTGCCCCTGAAGTTTTAATGCTTCCACAATATTGTAGTGATCAAGAATGCCCATCCGCAGTTCGTTGAGTATTTTACGGATAGAAAGATTACTGCTGTCTAATAATCCAATAACATTTTTCAGTTTTTTCTTAAGCAAATCACTTTCATCAGGTACTTTTTTATCAATCCAGGCCACATCCATTTTTACTGCCGTTAGCTGCTGGCCAAGCTCATCATGTATTTCACGGGCAATACGTTTTCTTTCTTCTTCCCTCACCGTCTGCTGGTGTGCCATTAAACTGCGTAATTGGTCTGAAATTTCCCTCACCTCTTCTTCCTTCTTTTTTCTTTCAGAAATATCAATACCCAGGCCAATCATACAAATTTCTCCCTGATATTCTACAGCCCGGCTAACAAGGTAATAGGGTATAAGTTCACCCCGCTTGGTTTTAAAAGTAACCTCAAACGAGTTTCCTCCCTTTTCAAGCACCCCGGCAAAGTTTTTACTTATCCTTTCACGGTCTGTTTCAGCAAAAAATTCCACCGGGTTCATCTTGCTGATTTCCCCGGCTGAGTATCCCATAATGGTTTCAAAATTATGGTTCCAGCGCAGGGGAGTTCCCTTGGAATCAAACATACTAAACACCCCTGGCAAACTGTTGATTACAGTATCTGATAATATCTTTTCAGTACTGATGGCTTTAGCAGAATAGATTTGTTCAGTAACATCAATGTCAGCCCCGTAAATTCTTATCACATTTCCGTTTTCATCTCTGTCAGCTGCCCAGGAAGGTTTCAGGTAGCGCAACGGCAGTTTTTCAGGGTTGGTGCGGTACATTGGTATGGTTGGAATAATTCCTTGCTGCATATCCTCCAGCATCTTTGTCATAGCCGGACGGTCATCTTCATGTATCAACTCTAAATAATCGCCAAAAGAGGGTGGCGTATCTGAGTAAGGTAAATTAAAGAACCGGAATGTTTGTTTCGACCATTTGCCCCGTTGTTTCACCACATCATATTCCCAGCTTCCCATGCGGGCATGCGCCTCAGCCCTTTCCATCATTTCTGTCACTTCAAGAATTTGCCGCCGGGTTTTGGTTGTATCAGAAATATCAATTCCTACACCCATCAGGCATGTTTCGCCTTCGTATTCAATGGTTACGCCGGTAAAATAATACGGGATTGCTTCGCCTGATTTTGTAATGAAGTCCACCTCAGCATACTCCTCTTTATTCTCTAAAACATTAGCAATTTTGCCGGCTAGCAGTTCTTTATCCTTTTCCGGAAAAAGCATCAGCGGGTGCAACTGCCTTATTTCACTATCCGAATAGCCGGTTACAGCAGAAAACTTTTCATTCCATCGCAAAAACTTTCCCTCTTTATTATACAGGTAAAATACGCCCGGCAGGGTATTAATAATCCTGTCAGAAACTTTTTTCTCTTCTTCAATAGCTTTTTCAACCGCTACCTGGGATGTTACATCTATGATAGTTCCTGAAAGCCGTACAACATTTCCTTTTTTATTTTTGTCGACCGACCAGGACGGCATAAGGTACCGTAAAGGTGTTTTTTCAGGATTTGTACGGTAAATAGATACAACTGGGGGCTTGCCTTCCTGCATATCAGTAAACACTTGGCTCACCGCAGGGCGGTCATCCTTATGAATGAGGTCCAGGTAAGCCTCAATAGATGGCGGATATTCAGCAGTTGGCAAACCGAAAAAGCGGAACATCTGTTTGGACCACCGGCCCCGTTGTGTTATCACATCATACTCCCAGCTACCCATTTGTGCATGTTCTTCACCCCGCTCCAGCCTTTCTTTCGACTGAAGGATTTCCAGTTCCGCCTTTTTTCTTTCGGTAATATATTCAGAAAATATTACAATACCGCCCACCACTCCCGATGCTTTGTACCAGGGCAGTATTTCCCATTTCAGCCATTCTGCGGTACCATCACGCATTATTAAAATATCCTCATCTCTTTTTTCGGTGGCACCTCCCAGGCAACGGGCATGAATGTCCTTCCACTCGTCGGAAATATTGGGTACAACCTCATAATGGCTCATCCCGGTTACATCCGTTCCCTCGAGTTGGTTATCAACCAGCCACCTTTTACTTACCACCATATACCGCATATTGCTGTCCAGCATGGCAATTGATGCCGGGCTGTACTCAACAAACAACCGCAACTGGTGTTCTTTTTCAGCAAGCACTGCCTCACGGTTTTTGCGTTCGGTTATATCTGTTGCCACCCCAAATATCTGAACCGGATTGCCTGCCGCATCTCTTAAGTAAACAGTTTCTTTACTTTCTAACCACCGCCAGTTTTCATTTTTATCACTCATCCGGTACTCGTTGGTCAGCACCTTGCTCTCACCAAGTTCAGCATACCGGGGATAAATATTTGCCAGATAATGGTTAAAATCATCAGGGTGCATCAGCCTTACCAATACATTATCCCCCATTTCCGTTATTTCCTTGCTGGTAAACCCAAGATTTTTTTCAACCCCATCATTAATATAGACATTCCTTCCTTTTACTATGTCATATATATACAATATCAGGAGAAGCAGCAAGCAGGCTGTCGGAAAAGGCTTCACTTTCTCTCAAAGCCTGTGCGGCCCTTTCTTTCTCCTTTTCATTTTCAAACCTGTCAAGGACATAGGAGATGCTTTTAGCCACATCTTCAAGTAAAAAAACTTCATCAGCTCCAAAAAAATCTTGTTCCTGTGCATACAGGCATAAAGCACCTATTGCTTTTCCTTTGCGTTTTACAGGAATGGCTGCAGACGAACAAAAGCCGCTCTTTTTAGCCGACTCTCTCCACGGAACCATTATTGGGTCCTTCTGAATATTATTGCTGGCTACGGTTTTGCCTGTCCTGATAGCCGAAGCCGTTGGGCCTGTACTCTCTTTTAAGTTTAACGCAGTTGTTTTAGTTAACTGAGCCAGATAGCCTGTCTTATCGCCTGCATGTGCAACTGGTACGATAGTGCTTTCGCTTTCGTTTATCAACCCTACCCAAGACATTTCAAAATCGCCGACTGCCACTGAAATATCACATATTTCTTTGAACAATCTTCTCTCATCATGTGCATAAATAATTAACTGGTTTACCTGGCTGACGAAATTGTAGAGCCGTGTTGTCCTCTGTGTTTTTTCTTCCGTCTTTTTCCTTTCGGTTATATCACGGAAAAAAACAGACAACCCTTCTGCAGATGGATAAATATTAGTTTCAAGCCACAGGCCATGAGAAGGAAAATGCTCTTGCAACGAAATGTGTTTTTGGTTTTTCATCGCATTTTCGTAGGCCTGCTTAAAAGGCATGGTTGCCCCTTCAGGAAACTCAGTCCATATATATCTGCCAAGCATCTTTTGCGGATCCCTGTTCAAAATTTCACCAGCCCGTTTGTTTGCATATATATAACAAAACTCAGGGTCAAGTGCCACAAAGGCATCTGTAATACGTTCAAATATCTGGAGCCGGGATTTAGTTTCTTTCTCCACCTCCTGCTGCAACCTGGTATTATAATTTTCAAGTAAAGATTGAGTTGCTTTCCTTTTTGCCAGTTCCCGCATAGCCAGCCACATAACCAGTGAGGAAAAAATCATAATCAGCACAATAACGCCCAGCAGTAAATTATTGAGAAGCGAAAAAAAGTCGTCACGGCTTTCGTTGTATTTCTTCAGGTTTATCCTTTCATGCTCTTCCATCCCGCTTAATATTCGCTGGATATGTTCCAGATAGCGAACTTTTCCGGGATTATCCATAAAGCTGGCAGTCTGCTCAAGCCCGCCTTTATCCCTTATGCTTATCACACTATCTGAAAGAAGCCTCCTGCCCGAAACATATTTTTGAAGCGAGTCTAACCTGTTTCGCATATCTGCATCATCATTATATACAGAAAGCAGGTTGCGAATATCTTCATCAAGTCCGTTCGCAGTTTTTCGTATTGTAGTAAGAAACGAACTGTCTCCTGTTAAAGCATACCCCCTTGCGGCCGAAGTATTATTAATAGAATGTAACAGTACTTCTTCTGTCAGGCGAAGCCTGTTGTTCGTCATACGGACATTATCAGTTATCCGGCTGATTCTTCTTGCCGAATAGATAGAGGCGGCTACAAGCCCAATGATAGCAATAGTAATAAAAATTCTGCCTGCTCTCAGCAGTTTGTCTGTCTTTGAGGTAAGTGTCATAACTGTCAGTCGTGGCATAAAATAGAACGAATGGTTGAATTTTCAATAAAAAAAATTTGGAATGGTCTTAGCCACTAAGCATAAAGCCTTACGTTTTCATAGGTATTATTACCTGCAATTCAAACACACTTATCTTTTAATAACCTTGATAAGTTACACAAAATTATTGTGATATACAAGTTTAAACTGGAAAAAGGGTATAAAGTTGGAGAGTCAGGGAAATTCCCTGACGGTACGCCATATTCTGGGTGTATAGTAACAGAATTTTTTATGCGTTATTAGGTAAACGGAAGAGTGCCCTGTCTTATAAAAGTTCTGCCTGCCCAAAACACCATGTTCAGGCAACAAGAGAAGCAATACGATTCCCTGGTTATTCATTAAAAAAAGGCGCATAGCCTTCCAGAAGGAAAAATTAACGGGCAGGATTCTTTTCTGTTGTAATTAGCAACAGCATTTTTAGTTACCCTTATCGTTTACTGCGATGTTGTACAAAGCCAACTGTTATCCTGCATACTCGTTATGCTGAAACACTTTCATTGGCACTGCAGAAAGTCGCCTTCCGCTATTTTCCTGTAAAATAAGAACATACTGTTCCAACACCCCTTTATACTGGTCGCCTATCGGAAACACCTTATCTGTAAGATATACTCGGCTCTTATCAAATTCCGTAATATTATTTACCGATACAATGTAAGATTTATGAATACGCAGGAACAAATGGGCTGGCAGCATTTGTTCCATACGCTTCATCGTTATCAGCACTAAATAGCTTTTTGTGGCCGTTACCACCTTTACATAGTTCCGGCAACCTTCCATATACAATACACTGGTAAAATCAATCTTTCTGAATTTGCCATCAACTGGTATAAAAAAATTGTGCTGCATAGTTTTTAAATATCAAGTAAGTAAAAACATTATTTCCCCCCGTCAAAAAATTCCCCTGCCGGCCTTACTTCCGCTTTTTCAATCTTAATTGTAATAATATTTGACTGGTTAATTTTAAAAGGAATCATGAGGCCGTTTACATTCCGGTAATCTTCATACTGCGTTACAGCTTCAAAATACCCTCCACCTTTGCGGGCATCTTGTTTCGCAGTAAGAAGAACCACCTTGTCAATCAAATGTGTTTTTTTATTGATGAAATACTTTTCAATATTTCCGTTTATCGTGAGTTTTAAAACATAACTGCTGTCGCTGCCTGAACTACTCTCCTCTGCAAATTTGACAGCAGAATTATAGATTGATTTTCGCAAAAACAACTGAAGGCCAAACATCCTATCAATCCAGCTATTTTTAAAATTTGCATTGGCAGGGTTGTTGGTAGAAACACTGTCTCCATTCATTATAGTTACCGTTTCTTTAAAAAATTCTTTGCCAACCATCATACGCATTTGCTCCGTTTCTTCCATCTTAAAAGCAAACTTTACTTTTTTAGGATAGCTGTACAGAATGTTGCCATTGGCAACCATCGTCATTACACTTTGCCGGAAATTTATATCAACGCCGTTTTTCAATAGTACCTCGGCGCCTATTGCTTTAAAATGTTTTTCCAGTATAGAGGCTGTGTTTTTTGCATATAGTTCTTCATCTATCACCGCCATCATTTCCTTTTTATTCTGCGGCTTCATCATATTGTCGGAAATAATGTTACCCTCGGCATCAATCAACATGTAACGGGGTATGGATTCTATTGCATAGTTTTTAGGGAATGCATTTTTAAAATCTCCTTCGGCGTGTAATACATATCCATGTAAATCTTCTTCTTTTACAGCTTTCAGCCAAGCTGGCTTTGATTTATCTAGTGATACACTCATAAATATCAAATCCTTACCGGCATAATGCTTTTCCAGTTCTTTCTGGTAAGGAATTTGGGCCTTGCAGGGTGCGCACCAGGATGCCCAGAAATCAATAAACAGCATTTTACCTTTAAAATCATCCAGGCGGTATTCCTTTCCGGTGGAATCATGTAACAGAAAGTTGAATGCTTTTTTTCTTGCTGTGCTTAAATCGGGGGCTTTATTGGCCTTTAACAAATCAATTTTTTCCTGGTATAAATCCTTTACAAATTGTTCCGAGTTATTGTATAAGTAATTTACATAGTCTTCATTTTTTAATCCATTTACAGGTAGTTCAACTTTTAGTTTATCTGAAAAAAGATAACTCCTCGTTTTAAAATCGGGAATATATTTTGAAATAGCCTCGGCAGCGATAAACTGGCTAAAATGTTTTTGTTTGATGGCATCATAGGTGATGCCGTATTTTTCTAAAGTTTTGGCAGCATAGGCATTGGTAAGGTCGGTTAAATAGTCTTTATAATACGGAATGGTAAGCGCTGTAACACCGGATGCTGTAGTTTTAATTTCCTGCAATGAAGCTTCAATAGTTGCTAAAGACATGGTGTCAATCTCCGTATATTTTCTAAAGCTTTTCATAAACAGCAACACATCCCGTTTGAAATTTGGCACTGTTGCAACAAATGCTTTTTGTTTTACCAGTTCAGCATTCAGTTTCGATTCTGCATAGGCCAGCGGAGCTTTGTTTACAAACAACAATTGCTGCCACTCTCTTGCCTTTATGTTAATTCCTTTTTCTTCCAGGGCTTTGAAATAAACCGAAAAAATATCCTGCAATTTTTCCGTTTTATTGTTAGTAATAACAGTGATGCTCTCGTTCATGGATGGCTTATCAATAGCAATAGTGATTTTTTCATTTGGCACAAGAAAATAAGCCTGGGGTTTGGGGTTCCCTGAGTTGATTTCTACGAATTGTCCCTGTTTAATCAGTATTTCGCCTGTAAAGGTTTTGTCTTCCTTTTTTAGAATAAGCCGCTGCAGACTGCCATCACAAAAAAACTGTACTTCTTTCAGCATCTTGGCAATTTCACCCGTTGCTTTTCCTGAAACAGAAATTTTTTGAGCAACAACTGACATGGAACAAAGCAAAAACAAACCGGCAAAAAAAATCTTCGTCATTGTTTTCATTACAAAATATTGTAGAGTGGAGTATAAATCAGGCAAATAAACTTTGCATTCAATATGCATGTTCATCTGCCTGATTGGCTAAATGATTTTAATATCCCGGGTTTTGCTGTATCCGGGGGTTGGCAATTAACTCAGCAACTACGATAGGCAGCAGCTTCATGTATGGCTGATGATTACCAGCCTTCCACGGTAAGGCACTTAATGTTGCATCCAATTTGCCTGTCCGCTTCAAATCAAGCCACCTGAACCCCTCATAAAACAATTCACAGACCCTTTCTTTTTCAATGGCTGTTAACATATCTGTTTGTGTTGCAGCCATGGTGTTTGGTAAACCAGCACGGGTTCGGATCATATTAAGGTCAGAGGCTGCTGAATTCGCACCAGTTATATTTCCCTGCTGAGCCCTTGCCTCTGCACGGATGAGGTACAGTTCTGCCAGCCGCTGATAAATCAAATCCTGCGGATTGGCAGCAATGGTAGTTGCAGAGGTCGAAGAATTGTATAAATATTTATTTGCAAATCTTTTACCAAATAAGTCCGACACCCAGTTGTTATTAACATTCCTTTGGTCACCGGCTTCAAAATTGGCAAGAAGCTGTGGTGTCATATGGCAATACGTTGTAAGAGTTAAGGCTGATGTTGATGGCAGAATAATCCAACCTGACATAGCACGGTTATCATAAAGCAGACCGGTACTGGTAGGCCCTTGAGAGTAAATAGCTTCTCGGGATCCACGTTTGAACACATTATTCACACCGGTTACCAGTAAATATTGTCCACTTCCGATAACAGCCGATGCTGCACTGTCTGCCCTTACATAATTTCCCAAATAAAGATGCACTCTGGCCAAAAGGGCCAAAGCCTGGTAGCGGTTATGTATGGTTTTTGAGTTTGAAGTGTTAACTGTGACTGGCAGATTGTTTACTGCCTCGTAAAGATCATTTAACACCTGGGCATACACTTCTGCAACCGGAGTTCTGCCATTGGCGATGTTGTAATCTGTATTAGTCGTCAGAGTTAATGGCACATCGCCCCAGTAATTGGCCAGAAAAAAATGTGAGGCTGCCCGTACATATTGTGCTGCTCCAATAAAGGCTTTTCTTTTTGCTTCAGAAAGCACCCCAGTAGATACAGAAGGTAATCTTTCGATTAATTCATTAGCCCTGTAAATACCAGGATAATACCAACTCCAGGGAAGCAGTTGCTGGTTGCCTTCCTGCAGGTTACCCGCAATAATGTTTCCTATTTCTGAACCAGGCACCGGGTCTACCCGGCCCTCATCAGAAATCCAGTAACTTGTTCTGAGAGTATTGGCCTGCAACAGACCGGAAGCAAAGATGTTATACATACCATCAACAGCGGCAACAATAGTAGTGCTGTCTTTATAAACTGTTTCAGTAGCCAACTGATCAATAGGCAATGGAATCTCCAGGTACTTTTTACAACCTGTTGAAAAACCTAGCAGCATAAATATTATGGCCGCAAGTTTAATTGGTTGGGTGATAACTTTTTTCATATCTATAATGATTTGGTAAATGTATTTTTAGAACGTTAACTGAATCCCGGCTGTCCAGGTTCTTAATATCTGGCCGCTGCGTATCTGTACCAATTCCGGATCTTTATACAATTTTTCACTTGTCAAGGTGAGCAAGTTTTGTCCTCTCACATACACCATGGCTCTGCTAAGTTTAGCTTTAGAAACCCATTCAGTTGGAAACGTGTAGGAAAGTGAAAGATTTTTTAAACGGGCATAAAACACATCAATCAGTGTAGCAGAAGACAGCGGGAATATGCTGCTAAGCAACGTTGTTGTGGTATTTGCTGTTCCTGAAAATAACCGTGGATATTTGGTTTTATCTCCCGGATTTTTCCAGTAATTGCCATACCAGTCTGCCACCGGCGGATTGCTCAACTGACCGGGATAGTTGGCATTGAAGAGCCAGTTGGTAGCTAACTGTTGAGAAAACTGAAAGAAAACATCCAGTTCAAAGCCTTTAAATGAAACCTTATTACCAAAGCCACCAAACAAACGGGGCATTGCAGAACCAATATAGGTGCGGTCATTGTTATTAATGATACCGTTTCCGTCTAAATCCTGAAATATGGGCAAACCTGTTGTATCATTAACACCTAAATATACCTGCGACCATTCTGCGTTTAATGGAATACGAGGACTATTGATAGGTAATCCAATTTTTAACCTGTTTGCAAAACTTGAATTGGCCAGATCAGGAAATTCAAGTAATTGGTTTTTCAGTGTACTGATATTAAAACTGGTATTCCATTGCCATTTGCTTCCCGGATTTAGGTTTTTTGTATTTAACTCAAACTCCCAGCCTTTATTTTCGACTACTGCACCGGTATTAGTAATATAACTTGTAAAACCTGTCTGAGCCGGCACAGGCGTACTCAGCAGCAGATCGGTGGTGCGGGAGCGATACCAGTTTGCACTGAACAGGATGCGGTCGTTTAAGAAACCAAGGTCAAATGCCATATCAAGTTTGCGGCTGGTTTCCCAACCAACTGATGAGTCACTAAGGAAGCTGGCAGCAAGACCAGAACGCCCATCATAAAAAGCAGAAGTATATAGACTTGTCCAGCGGTAATCTGCTATATTATCGTTACCGGCAGTACCATAGCTGCCTCTTATTTTGCCATAAGTAAGACCGGGTATTTTGTTTTTAAGCCATTTCTCATTGGTAAATATCCATCCCAAACCTACGGCGCCAAAGTCGGCCCACTGGTTCTTAGGTCCAAAGCGGGAAGAACCATCACGGCGATAAGTTAAGTTAACTAAGTATTTACTATCCCAGTTATAATTAGCACGGCCAAATACTGAATTGAAGCGATAATAGGTGGAGCCATTTTGATAGGGAGAAACACTGCTTGCAGCTGCCCAACTGCCCAGTAGCATATCGGTGCTATAACCAGTAAAAGTCAAACGGTAGCTGGTTGTTTTCCGGTCAAAAAAAGTGCTTCCAGCCAGCAATTCAAGTTTCCCTTTTGCAATTTTACCTGAATAGGTTAGCTGTGGTTCAATATTTAAAGATTGAAACGTACTTGAGGCTTCGGCGCTTTGAGGCACAGTAGAACCGGGATTTAACGGATTAATAGAAGTGGATGGAATAATACTTTTAGAAGTATTGTCCTGCTTATTAAATCCAAATTGTGTTTTAAAGGAAAGACCTTTAAATAATTGGTAAGAAAAATCAAGGCTAGAAACCAGACTATTCGATACGTTCCTTGTTTCTGCCTCTTCTGCGGCAAATGGATTGGTGAGCAAACTGGCCTGGCTGATGGTTGCCGCTGGCCAGTAGGAAGTACCGTTTGCATTGTACATTGGCATATTAGGAGGTAGCGCAGAAATAACTCCCGGTGCACCACCACCCCTGGAAGGATTTAGTTTGTTAAAAACGTAATTGGCATTGAGGTTCACTTGGAATTTATTGTTTTGAGAAGTATGGTTTATGCCAAGACTGGAAGATATCCGTTCCTGGTAGGGAGCCCCCGCAGTAATATCCCGCTGTCTGAGATATCCGGCACTGGTATAAAAATTGAGTCTTTTTTCCCCGCCAGACAAATTAACCTGGGCATTGATGGCCGGAGCTGCATTGCCAAATTCAAAATCCTGCCAGTCGGCAGTGGCTTTTGTTGAATCCCAAACCATCAGGTCGGGTGCATTATTTGCGTTGGGAACAATAGGATTGATTGCCACTCCGGTGGTTGGGTTATGGTTACCCATTGCAAATGCATCCTTGCGCATTTGTAAATATGCGGGCAATGGAAGGCGATCAGGCATATATGTGGCACTGTTGGACCATGTGCTTACATCAATATTAAACCGGGTTGCACCTAATTTAGCTTTCTTAGTGGTAATGAGTATTACCCCGTTGGCACCCCTTGAGCCATAAATGGCGGTAGCGTCTGCATCTTTCAGTACTTCTATGCTTTCTATATCGGCGGCATTAATAGTATTCATAGTGGTGCTTCCAAATGGCATGTATCCCCCTATGGATGTTCCCAGCCCCCGATTGGGGTCGGGCATGATAGCTCCATCTACAATAACCAACGGCTGGCTGCCAGACTCTATAGTATTCACACCCCTTATCTGAATTTCCATACCTCCACCTATTGCACCCGATGTTTGATTAATAGAAACTCCGGCAACCCTGCCTTGCATGGCTTGTATAGGATTAGCAACGGGCTGCTTTCCAATATCATCTGATTTGATAGTGCTGACCGAACCTGTTTTATATCTCCTGGTGGTTTTGCCATAACCAATAACCTGTATTTCATCAAGGGGAGAAACTTTGGTGACCAGAGTAATTACAAATGAGGTTTTTCCACTAAGGGCTATTTCCTGTGTTTCAAAGCCTACACCAGTAATTACCAATATTGCATTCTGGTTTTGTATCTCTAACGTAAACATTCCACTTTCGTTAGTAACTGTCCCCTTGTCTGTACTCTTTATAATAATAGAAATACCCCGCAAAAGCTCTCCTTTGTCACTACGAATTATTCCTTTTACAATAATCGGTGGCGGAGGCACTTCTATAACAACTGTTTCCTCCTGTTGTGTTTGAGGTTTTGCACTCACCACAATAGTTTTGTTAATTACTTCATACTTTAATGGCAGGTTTTTGAAACAGATATCAAGCGCCTCATTAAGCGGAGCATTAACAATGGCAACAGACACTTTACCGGCTTTATCCAAAAGTGCATCCTCATAAAAGAACTGGTAACCTGTCTGACGATGGATTTGTTTGAAAATTTTTTGCAGCGATGCTTCTTTTTCCGACAAATTCACCTTTTGGGCATTGCCAGATGCACTTACCTGCATACAAATCCCAAGAATAAATACACTTAGCAGCTTCATAATCAAAAGCAGTTTGATGGTTGTCCTCCGCCTGTATCCGGATGGACATAAAGGGGTTAAATCCATAACTTTGTTTTGGTTTGGGTTAAACAATGATTGTTTCGCCGGCCTTGTGCCGGATAAGTATTCTGTCTATAATTGGGCAACCCTTACTTCACCGCCCTGACCCCACATCGGGGCGGCTTTGTTTTGGGCCACCATTGTACACTATCAGTTGGAGGAAACCGTAACCTTTTTCCCTTCTATATGAAATCTGACACCCGCTTTCTCCATTATTTTTAAAACCTCGGCCATACTGTTGCTTCTGCTTACAACTCCCGAAAAGGTCCTTTTGCCTGGTTGTCCATCAAAAACCACATCAACATTATACCAGCGGCTTACTTGCCTCATAATAGTGGCAATATCTGTCCGGTCGAAACTGAACCAGCCAGTCTTCCAGGCTATTACCTCCTCTGTATCCACATTATTAATTACCGAAACAGATGATCCCATTTGCGCCTGCTGCCCCGGCTTCAGTTGTACTGGGGTTGCACCCTTTGCTGTAACTTTTACACTGCCTTCAAGTAATGTGGTATTAATGGTGGCTTCATCAGCATAAGCATTAATATTGAAGTGTGTGCCAAGCACTTCCACTTCACCCCTGCCTGCAACCGCTACCTTAAAAGGTTGTTTTGCATTTTTGGCTACTTCAAAATATGCTTCACCTGTTATCTCTACCCGGCGTTCATTGCCTGTAAATACCACCGGAAAACGTAATGAGGAGGCGGCATTAAGCCATACCACTGAACCGTCAGACAGTACCAGTTGATACTGTCCTCCCCGCGGTGTGGTTATAGTGTTGTAAGTCGGTTCACCTGTTCCCGGCTCATTGCCTAAATAGGTAAGTTTGCCGTCCAACTTAATAACTTTTACAGCACCTTGGTCAGCAAGGTTTCCGTTTGCTGCACTGTCCAATACAATAACCGACCCATCGGCCAGTCGCAGCAATGCCCTGTCTCCGCCAGGTTGAATATTCGAAGCAAGATCCTCGCTAACCTTTTGCTTCCCACCAGAAGAGCCGGGTAATAATTGATAAATAGTAATCAGGAGCACTGCGGCAAAAACGGCTGCGGCTGCCATCCACCATTTTCGGATTCCTTTTTTTATTGGCACCACGACTGCAGGTGCAGGTGTTGCAATTTTTTCAGATAATCTTTTCCAGGCCTCTTCGGCAGAAACAGATCCGGCAATTGTAAGTTCTTGTTTTAGTATTTGTTCGTTTGTAATATCGCTGAACAAAGCGGCATATTCAGGCTTGGTTGCCAGCCATTGATCCAGTTCCTGTTGCTCATCGGGTGTAATAGTTTGCCGCAGATATTTTACAATCAGATCGGCGTTTCGTATTGCTTGTTCAGGCACTTGCATAAATTATTTGTAATTTCTTTCTTTATTAAAAATACTCTTGCAGTTTTTCAGTTTCTACGCACCCCAAGTAGGTTTACCTTCCTTCATTTTCTGCAATGTATCTTCCAGTCTCCTTTGAATTTTGTCGTTGGTAAGGTTTTGGCGTTTCAGCATTTCCATAAAATTATCAATTGCCTTTTGCTGCATTTGCAGCGCTTCCTTTTTCTTACCCAGTTTATAGAGCAGCCCGGCTTTTGTTTCATCAATAGTAAAATTGTCGCTGGATGCGGCGGCTGTATTCATCCACTGCAGGGCTTTATTCAGCCAAACTTTATCATTAATAATACCAAAGACCGATTTGGCGGCTTCCCTCACTTTGTAAGCATAACTGGTGGAGTTTTGGCCGGCCCTTGCCTTTCTGGCTGATGCAATATTTTCCGGCTTAAGTGAAGCCAGTTTTCCGGCAGCAAGGTCGCTGTCAAATTTTGAAACTGCAGCAGAATCAATTGCACGAAGTTTATTTTTATCAAATCCCACAAGCTGTCTGCCATAGCTGTTTAGCACTGCAATTAAAGCCTTGGGATTCTTGGTTTGCGTATAGTACTTCATCTTCACTTCTCCTGCCCGCCATTCGGTTGGCCACTCATCTGCGGGTAATTGAAGTAGTGTTTTGGCGATTTTATTCAGCAATTTCTCATCATTATTAGCTATCGCTCTGTCCACATCATTTTTTGCCGTTGTAACAAGATACTCGTTCAGCAATACTTTCATTTTTGCTTTTTCAAAAATGCTTTGTTTTACAGCGTCAGTATTGGCAGCCAAAAAAGAATAAAATGGGCCGTCCGTGTTGAGTGTCATAAACGAACCCAGTTCGGGCAGCAAATCTGATTGCAGCATCGCTTCTTTACCCATTACAGCAAAATACTGATCGAAGATATCTGCACTGTTCAGGCGTAATTTTTTTCTCTTAAACAGGTACTTCCGCAGGAAAGCCGTATCACTTTTTTGCATTTCATACTCGTCCTCCCAGGCAGCCAGCGGCTTCGGATCTTTGTACTCAGACAAGGCAATTGATGCTTCAGCCAAAAACTTTTCGGCGGGCATAGAACCAAGGCTGCGGTACACCAAAATTTCATCTCCTGAGACAAAAAGATAAGTTGGGTAAGAGGCAACCTTGAATTTTTTTGCAATTTCAACACCCTCGCCCTTTTCTGCATCTATCTTGTAATTGATAAACGATGTATTGAATTTGTCGCCAACTTCTTTCAAAGGGAAAACATCTTTTGCCATTTTTTTACAGGGGCCGCACCAACTTGTGTATACATCTATGAAGATGGGCCTTTTCGTTTCTTTTGCCCTAGACAGTACTTCTGACCAGGTTCCATGTTCAAACTGAATCCCATCCTGCGCAGCAGACATGCTGTCACCTGTCATCCAAAAAACAACAATTACAATATTGTAGATAATAAAACGCTTCACCCTGGTAATTTTTTGTATTCGCAGATAAAAAAACCATTTCTGGTATAATCTAAAAGCTAATACACCCGAGTTATGAAAATGGGTGAAAAGAAATTTAATTTTTTTTGGACTTTTATCCTCCCTGACAAATAAAAAGAAACAGGAGAAAAGCCGGAGTGTCAAGCCGCAGACGCAGTAATTGTAAGGCACGGGCCTTTTGGGTTTTTACAGTATTAATAGAAACCCCAAGATGTTTTGCAATTTCTTCATTTTTAAGAGACTCAAAATAAGCCAGTTTTAAAACAGTCCGGCATCCTTCGGGCAGTGCTTCAATTGCTCTTTGAATCTGCCCAATCACTTCAGCCCTGATTATTAAGTCTAAGCCCTTCTCGTTCTCCTCAACTTGATTATTTGTATAGGCAGAAGCAAATTTTTGTTTCGATTTGCTATCTCTTAGTAAGTTATAACTGGTGTTTCGGATAGCAGTATATACATAACTTTTGGCGGCCATTTCGTTTTCTGTAACTATGTTTTGCTTCCACATTTTTAAAAACACATCCTGAACAACATCCTCAGCCGCAGCCCTATCTTCAACAATTTTATAGGCAAAATAAAAAAGCCTGGAATAGTTTTCCTTAAAAAATGATTCTATATGAAATTGATTGCCCTGTTTCATGCGGATGTTGTAAATATAATGCAGTTGATCAATTTAACTTAGCTAATACCGGCCGATAAATCCCGTTAACACCTGCAATCCTTATCTTTTTATACCCTTACCTTTCAAAAAAGCTTATAGCCGCATTGCTTCTGCAGCGGCCCGCACATAATGCCCGCCAAAAAGAACGGCATGTACCAGCAACGGATATGCCTGAGCAAACCGTAACCGCTGTTCCCAGTCTTTTTCCAAGGGGTATGTTGCGTTATATACATCGTAGAATTTGGGATCAAACCCACCAAAGAGCTTCGCCATGCCAATATCCATCTCCCGGTGTCCGCAATACACAGCCGGATCAATCAATGCCGCAGCACCTCCTGCTGTAATTAAATAATTGCCACCCCACAAATCTCCATGCAGCAATGACGGCTTTTCTTCGGGAAACAATTCCTGTAAATGGTTACAGAAGAAATCAGCAGTCATTAAATCACCGGTGGAGAAAAACCCGGAATCGTATAACTGTTCTGCAAGTGGCATTATGCGGCATGATGTGTAAAACTCAGTCCAGTTGCTATAAAGAGTATTTCGCTGCGGTAAACGGCCAATATAGTTATCATGCTGCCAGCCAAAAGCCGCCTGTTCCTGTTGGTGCAAATGTGCCAGTCCGGCACCAAATCCTTCCCAGCTTTGTGCTGAGGGAGCATCTTTTTCCAGCCACTCCAGCAACAGGTATTGTTGTGTTTCCGCCACTCCAAATTGCATCACTTCAGGCAACTTGAGGTTACAGCTATTACGGAGTGTATTAAGGCCTTCTGCCTCCCGTTCAAACATTTGCGGGTATAGTGCTGCATCATTTACTTTTAAGAAAAATTTTTCATTCTTTCTATACAGGCAAAAGGCATGGTTAATATCTCCGCCATGAACTGTTTCGTATCTGTTCACGGAAATATTGCAGGCTTCAATAATGCTTTGCAAATACATAGCTTAAAATTACAACACTTACCCTGGAACACTATACCCAGCATCCGCTCATCCATTTAGAGCATTTTTATTTCCCAATGCAGTCACTTATAAATACTTTTACATCTATTAAAAATTGTTTTATGAAACTGGTAAAGCACTTCTTTCTTTTTATTCTTTTTGCTTTTATTCTTATTACCGTTAAGGCACAAATCAATACGGATCAGCCTATGCCGGTTGACCCAAAAGTAAAAATCGGACGACTGCCCAACGGCATGACCTACTACATCCGCCACAATGCCAAACCCGAGCAACGAGTGGAACTCCGCCTTGTAGTAAACGCAGGCTCTGTACTGGAAGACCAGGACCAGCTGGGCCTTGCGCAC
This sequence comes from uncultured Chitinophagaceae bacterium, assembly GCA_937858715.1. Classification (GTDB taxonomy): domain Bacteria; phylum Bacteroidota; class Bacteroidia; order Chitinophagales; family Chitinophagaceae; genus JJ008. The sequence goes on from CALLZY010000008.1 coordinate 19,295, forward strand.
TTTATGGAGCACATGAACTTTAATGGCACAAAACGTTTTCCAAAAAATGAACTCGTCAGCTACCTGCAAAGTATCGGGGTAGAGTTTGGCGCCGACCTTAATGCTTACACAAGTTTTGACGAAACCGTTTATATGCTGCCCGTGCCTACCGATAAGCCTGGCCTGGTTGATAAAGGCCTTGAAATCCTTGAAGACTGGGCACACAATGCCCTGCTTGACTCTGCCGAGATTGAAAAGGAAAGAGGTGTTGTAATTGAAGAGTGGAGGCTCAGCCGCGGCGCTGATGAAAGAATGATGAAGCAAACCCTTCCTGTTCAGTACAAAGGCTCTTTATATGCAGACAGGCTTCCCATTGGCAATAAAACATCACTCGAAACATTTTCTCATGCTGCATTGAAACGTTTTTATAAAGAATGGTATCGCCCCGACCTGCAGGCTATCGTAGTAACAGGCGATATTGATGTAAACGAAATGGAAGAAAAGATAAAGAATGTATTTGGTGATATACCCGCTTCCGCAAACCCAAGAAAAAGGGAAAGCTTTAATGTGCCCGACCATAACGAAACATTATCTGTTGTGGCAAAAGACAAAGAAGCCGCATTCCCGTCTGTTGAAATTCTGTATAAGAAAGAAGTACAGCCCGAAGTGACGGTAGGAGATTATGTACGCTATATGAACAGCCAGATATTTACCGGCATGCTGAATAACCGCTTCAGGGAACTTGCATTAAAACCTAACCCGCCATTTGTAGGTGCCGGCTCCTATTACGGCAGCAGTTATGCCCGCACCAAAGATGCCTATCAGTTGTATGCAAACAGCAGCGATACCGGCATTGCCCGTACCATAAACACACTGCTTGAAGAAAACAGAAGGGTGCTGCTTTACGGCTTTAACAGCTCGGAGTTTGAACTGCAGAAAAAGCAAATATTGAGCACTTACGAAAAAATGTTTAACGAAAGAGAGAAGCAGGAGTCGGCAAACTATGTCGGTGAATATGTAAACAACTTCCTGGTTAACGAACCCATACCCGGTATTGAATGGGAATATGATTTTGTAAAGCAATACCTGGCACAGGCCAGGCTGGAAGATATTAACAAGCTGGCCGCAAAATGGATAACCAAAGAAAATATGGTGGTAACTGTCAATGCACCCGAGAAAGACGGCGTAAAAATTCCTTCAGCAGAAGATATAAGCAAACTGGTGGCTGATGTGGAAACTGCCAAACTTGAACCTGTTAAAGAAAAGGTGCTGGCAACCGCCCTGCTTGACGCATCAAAAATCAAAGCCGGTAAAATCATCAGCAGTAAAGCAGATGAAGAAGTGGGCATCACTACTTTCAAACTGTCGAACGGTGCGACCGTAATACTAAAGAGCACCAATTTTAAAAACGATGAAATTCTCTTCAGGTCATTTAGCAAGGGCGGACAATCATTGTCAAAGGACGCAGATCATTATTCTGCCCTGTATGCATCACAGGTTATTGCACAAAGTGGTGTGGGCAATTTTACTGCTGTTGACCTTGGCAACATGCTAAAAGGAAAAGGCACATCACTTTCACCCACAATTGGTATGTACAGCGAAGGAATGAACGGCAGCACAAAGCCTAAAGAAACAGAAACCCTGCTTCAGCTGATACATCTTTATTTTACAGCTCCACGCAAAGACAACGAAGCATTTGAATCGTTTAAAACAAAACAGAAACAATTATACGGCAATCTTTCAGCTGATCCTAATTTCTATTTCAACGGAGAGTTTGCAAAACTGATGAGCAAAAACCATCCCCGTGCAACCGGTTTGCCAAAGCCAGAAGATTTTGATAAGATAAAACTCGACCGCAGTTTCCAGATATATAAAGAACGTTTTGCAAATGCTGCTGATTTTACCTTCCTTTTTGTAGGCGCCATTGATGAAGAAACCATCAAGCCTCTGCTGGAAAAATATATTGCCAGCCTTCCTGCATCACCCAAAAAAGAGGTGTACAAAGATTTGGGCATCCGTCCTCCGGTCGGAAAAATCGAAAAAGTAATCAATAAAGGCTCTGATCCTAAGAGTATGGTTTTAATGGTGTTTAACAAACCCACTCCTTACAACAGCAAAGATGCATTTGCCTTAACCAGCCTGTCGGATGTGATGAATATTAAACTGATTGAACAACTGCGTGAAGAAAAAGGCGGAGTGTATGGTGCCGGCACAATGGGCAGTATGAGCCGTATTCCTTACCAGTCATCAACTTTTTATATCAATTTCCCATGTTCTCCCGATAACGTGGATATGCTTAGTAAGGCAGCACTGGATGAAATGAAAAAAATAATTACCACTGGTGTAACAAAAGAAGATCTTGAAAAAATAAAAGAGCAGCAACGCCGCAAGCTTGAAGTGGAAATGAAGCAGAACCAGTTCTGGATGAGCAATCTTTACGATGCTTATTTCTTCGGCACCAGGCCTGCCGACATTTTGCAGAAACCAAAAATGACCGAAGGGCTTACTTCGAAGATGATACAGGATGCAGCTAAAAAGTATATTAATCTCAACAGCTATATCAGGGCAACATTGAAGCCCGATAAAAATGAAGAAAAACCATTGAAAGGATTTTAAGAATCCGGCAGTTTCTTAATTTTCCTGTACACACCGGCGGCCGCTGCATTAAAACAGCAGTCGTCGGTTTTTCATACCTTACTGAATAAATTCAGGAATATGTTTAAAATGAATGCCGGGGCATGGATTGGTTTGGCGGGTGCAATTATCGGGATAGTTGTTGCCATCGCCGCCGTTTTGATGACAGCTGACTCGTCAGGTCTCTACATAACACTTGGTACCCTGATTATTATTGGCGGCATGATTTTCCTGTTCTATAAACTCTTTTTTGGGCCTATACTGAATGCAAACAGGCTGCAAAAAACAGGTTTACCGGGAACTGCAACAATCCTGGAAGTGAAAGACACCGGAGTAACCATCAACAACAATCCCCAAGTAAAACTAAAACTGGAAGTTAAAAACAGCTTAGGTCAGAAGTACACTACCGATTGCCGTGTGCTGGTTTCAAGAATTAACCCTAATGCCTTCTTGCCAGGAATGGAAATTCCTGTAAAGATTGACCCCAAAAATGAGATGAATGTGGTATTTGACGTTTCAGGCAAAGTCCGGAATGCTCACCCGTTTGCCGATACACAAGTAAATACAGTGGCTCTTACTGCAGAGTTAGAACAAATGCAAAAGGAAAATGACGCTATAAAACTATCTGGAAAAACGGCAAGGGCTATCATAAAAAAATTCACCTGGCTTGGAATAAATGTAAATGGGAATAACCCGTATGTAGAATTAGAAATAGAGGTACTGCCCGAAAACTCCGCCTCATTTGGCGGTAAAACAAAGGGTGTAATTGCAGAAACATCTGTAAACAGGTTTCAGCCGGGTTGTGAGATAACAGTTAAATATGATTACTACGATAACAGTAAAATTGCAGTTGAGCATTCATAAAAAACAGCTAGTTTCATTTTCTTACATTTGCCGCAAAAAATGGCATGAAGCTTTCCTATCTTTCTGAAACACTGATTGGTTCCGAAATAGTAAAATTAGGCAACGAGATAAAAGAAAAAATCCGCCAGGGCGAACGCATTTATAATTTTACCATTGGCGATTTTGATCCTTCCATTTTTCCTATTCCGCAGGAACTGGAAGAGGCAATTGTAGATGCTTACCGCAAGCACTTCACTAACTATCCTATTGCCGAAGGCAACCCAGACCTCCGGGAAGCAATTCAATCTTTTATAAAAGATACAGAAGGGCTTAGTTATGGAATGAATGAAATATTGGTGGCCTCCGGTGGGCGGCCGCTTATTTATGCACTGTTCAGAGCTATATGTGATGCTGGAGATAAGGTGATTTATGCTGTGCCATCATGGAATAACAACCACTACACTCACTTTGTAAATGGCGAGCATGTGGTGGTGGAAGCTGGTGCTGATACCAATTTTATGCCTTCGGCTGCATCCATCAGGCCGCATATAAAAGGCGCTACTATGCTGGCACTGTGTTCTCCGCAAAACCCGACCGGCACCACCTTCAGCAAAGAAGAACTGGAAGCCATTTGCGACCTTGTAATTGAAGAAAACAATACAAGGAGTGAAAATGAAAAGAAGCTGTATGTTATGTTTGATCAGATGTATTGGCACCTTACTTACGGCAACATTAAACACTACGATCCTGTTTCGCTGAGACCCGAAATGCACCACTATACCATTTACATTGATGCCATCAGCAAAGTATTTGCAGCAACCGGTGTAAGAGTAGGCTGGGCATTAGGCCCGGCCACTGTAATTTCCAAGATGAAAGCAATGCTCACACATATTGGCGCATGGGCACCCATGGCCGAACAAAAAGCAGTGGCACAGTTCCTGGGCAAAAGAGAAGCTATCAAAAACTATCTTACCAACTTCAAATCCGAAGTGGAAGAAAGGCTGCAACGGATTTACGAAGGCTTTATCAAAATGAAAAGTGATGGATTTCCGGTTGATGCTATTACACCGGAAGCAGCTATCTACCTTACCGTTAAAATAGACCTGACCGGTAAAAGTAATCCCGATGGAACAACACTGACATCACAAAGCGATGTTACAGCTTACCTGCTCAACCAGGCAAGTCTTGCCCTGGTTCCTTTTTCTGCTTTTGGTGCCGACAAAAATTCTCCCTGGTACAGGCTGAGTGTGGGCACTTGTAAAAAAGAAGAAATCCATGAAGTGTTTGGAAAACTCAGGGAAGCATTGAGTGTGCTTCAATAGACAAAACAAATAATACGCAGATTAATGCCTTACTGAAGGGCAACCACAACCCTTTCCGCCACGGTTGTTGCCGGAATAATAATTTCGGTTGCACGCCGCCAGAAAACTGACAACGAGTAGTATCAATGCTATCTTGCTGATTATTCTCATAATTTGGAAGTTCTAAAATAAAACTATTTTAGGAGCAATTTAGTATCCTGTCGGCTAAAAACAGGGAAATTTAACATGGAGCAGACCGAAAAAGGTAAAAAACCGCAGAAACTCCGCATTCTTGTTACCCCGCTCAACTGGGGGCTGGGACATGCCACCCGATGCATCCCCGTCATCCGGGAACTGCTGGCGCAGGGTTGCGAAGTCATCATCGGCAGCAGCGGCCCTTCTGTTGTATTGCTTAAAAAAGAATTTCCTGGCCTGCACCATATTGAAGCTCCGGCATACACAGTAAGATACAGCCGCCGTAAGTGGTTCTTTTCCTTAAAACTTTTATTGCAATTTCCTAAACTGAAAAAACAGGTAACCAAAGAAAATGAATGGCTGCAGGAGATAGTTGACCGATACAGCATTGATGCTGTTATTTCAGATAACAGGTTTGGGGTGTACCACAGAAAAGTTCCGTCAGTAATTATGACACACCAACTTGCCATAAAAACGGGCTTAGGCACAGTGGCAAATTATTTTGCACAGAAAAAAAATTACGACTATCTCAGTAAATTTTTCACTTGCTGGGTTCCCGATTTTCCTGATAAGCCCGGCCTGGCAGGAACATTATCACACCCGCAAAAAAAACCGTCTTTTCCGGTTATTTATATTGGTTCTTTAACCCGGTTTGTAAAAAGCGAAACAGCAGAAATAAAAAAACATCTGCTGATTATTCTTTCCGGCCCGGAACCTCAACGAACAATTTTTGAAAACAAAATACTTGATGATATTCACCGCTACAACGGCACAGCCACCATTGTAAGAGGATTGCCCGGATCTGCATCACTTATCCCCTCATCTAATTCCATACAAGTGTTTAACCACCTGCCGGCAGAAGAACTGAATGAAGAAATGCTGAAAGCGGAATACATCATCAGCCGCACCGGCTACACTACCATCATGGACATTGCAGCATTGGGTAAAAAGAGCATCCTAATTCCCACACCAGGGCAGAGCGAACAGGAATACCTGGGCAGACTTTGCATTGAAGAGCAAACTGCTTTTATTATTGCCCAAAACAAATTCTCGTTGCTGTCTGCAATCGAAGCAGCCTCTCAATTTGCATACAAGCCAATGCCCACGGCGGATCATACCTTATTGATGACAGCCGTTCAGCACTTCCTTTCAGCACTTCGGTAAAGCATCCGTTACCTTTGCCCCGTTTTACAAGAAGATGAAACAGCAAAACACCACAGCACATATTGCCGTTTTGTTTACCAACCTGTTCTTTGCCCTCAATTTCAGTTTGGTAAAATTCATTTCGCCTTCGGTGGTGGGGCCTTTTGGCCTTAACCTGTTGCGGGTGAGTATCAGTCTTGTGCTTTTCTGGACACTCTGGCTTTTTAGCAAAAACAAAACCGGTATCCGCAAAAAAGATATTGGCCGCTTTGCTCTTTGCGGCCTTACAGGTGTGGCTGTTAACCAGGTACTTTTTATCAAGGGCCTTACGATGACCTCTACCGTTCACGCATCATTGCTGATGTTGTGTACACCTCTGCTCATTACGCTTTTTGCATTTTGGATATTGAAAGAAAAGGTTACGTTGCTTAAAGCAGCCGGACTGGCTTTGGGTATTGGCGGTGCTATACTGCTGATTATGTCAAAAGAAAAAAATGGCACTGCCGATATGTGGGGCGATGTGATTATTGTACTCAATGCCGTGTCCTATACTTTTTACTTTATATTGGTGAAGCCTCTTATGCAAACCTACTCACCGTTGCATGTGGTACGCTGGGTATTTACTTTTGGTGTTTTACTTATCCTTCCGGTCGGATTTACACAGTTTCGGGCAGTTGACTGGTCTCTGTTTGATGCCAGCCGCTATACGGCTCTTGGCGTAATTATCGTATGCGGAACATTTCTGGCTTACTGCTTCAATGCATTTGGAATTAAATATCTTGGTGCAGGCATCACCGGTTCGTATATCTACACACAACCTGTATTTGCAGCCATCATTGCTGCTGTCTTTCTTAATGAAAAATTTACAGCCGAAAAAATACTGGCCGGAGCACTCATTTTTACCGGAGTCTTTTTGGTAAGCCGTAAAACAGCCCCGCCGGTTATAGAGGAGTAATACTTAAATATTCTTCGGATAATCAAAGAATAAAAACTCTTTCTTCGCCTGCCTGAATTGTGTCCAGGAATCACATTCGGCTTTTACAGCAAACACACCGCAGGTAGGGATGTTATCTATCCTTGCATTGGTAAGCATATTGGCAAAATCGGTAAGGCCGTTGTTGTGCGATACGATTATTACGCTGTTCCATACATCGTTGAGCGACGATACCACACTGAAGATTGTTTCCGGTTCGGCGAGATAGAGTTCGTTAAGGTGTTTTGCCTCTAGCTGTAATGCTTCTGCAAAAAAAACAGCGGTGGCAGCGGCTCTTACTGCAGGGCTGCTTACTAAGGCATCAACAGGTATTCTTTTATCAAGAAGACGCTGTGCCATCGCAGGAGCATCTTTCTTGCCCCTCTTATTCAGCGGCCTTTCAAAATCTGTAAGCCCCGGTTCCGCCCAATCACTTTTTGCATGACGGATGAGTAGTAAATACTTCATTTTGAAATTTTGGAAATGGAAATTGGAAAATTCTTTTGAGTACATTATTTACCCAATCTCAAAATTGCATTTTTCAAATTACTAATATCCCCTCACATTCTTCCCTTCCATGTAATTAATGAAGGCCATGTTCACTACTTTATTGCCACCCGGTGTGGGATAGTTACCTGTAAAATACCAGTCGCCAAGGTTGTTGGGGCAGGATTTATGCAAATCTTCTATACTCTGGAAAATCACCTGCACAGGAATGTCAAAACCGGCAGGGGTAATCAGTTGGGCAATTTTTTTGGATATTTCGTCTGATGTAAACTTCTTATACAGTTGCTTGACTACATTTTCTGTGTGCAGCAGATTACTGCGCCGCAGTTCCTTACACTTATCAAAAAGTTCGGTGAGAAAGTTTTCTTCTCCATGTTCTTTCAGTAATTCAACGGCGGCATTAAAGGCAATAAAGTCGCCCATCTTGCTCATGTCAATCCCGTAGCAATCGGGGTAGCGTATTTGTGGCGAAGAAGAAACCACGATAATTTTCTTTGGCTTCAGCCTGCCCAGCATACGGATGATACTTTCCTTTAGAGTGGTTCCCCGCACAATGGAATCATCTATCACCACCAGTGTGTCCACACCTGCACGAACAGTGCCATAAGTAATATCATAGACGTGTTGCACCATCTCGTTACGGTTTACATCTTCCGTAATAAAGGTTCGCATCTTCACATCCTTAATAGCAATTTTCTCTACCCGGATGCGGCGGCTGATCATTTCTTTCAACTTCTCATCGTCGTAATCTTTTCCCCAGCTTAATATCCGCTCTGCCTTAATCCTGTTCAGGTAGTCTTCCATACCTTTCAGCATGCCATAAAAAGCAGTTTCTGCTGTATTGGGAATAAATGAGAAGATTGTATTCTTCAGGTCGTGGTCAATAGCATTTAATACCTGCTCACTCAGGTTATAACCCAGTGCAATGCGTTCACGGTATATCTTTTCATCACTGCCTCTTGAAAAATAAATGCGTTCAAAACTGCAGGCCTTTCTTTCTTTTGGCTCCAGCACTTGTTCAATCACAATTTCACCTGCGGGGTTCACTACCAGCACCTGGCCTGGCAGCAGTTCTTTTACTTCGTTCTCTCCTACATTAAAAGTAGTGCGGATGGCAGCCCTTTCTGATGCAGCCACTACCACTTCATCATTAATGTAATAATAAGATGGCCGGATACCATGGGCATCCCTGAATACAAACCCGGTGCCATCGCCTGTTACACCTCCTACATGAAAACCACCGTCCAGCAAGGGCAATGTTTTTTTCAGGACTTTGATAATATCCATCTGATGCGGTGACGCTTCATCTTCTTTACAAAGAAAAGTATGCATCAAATCTATCATGGCGGCCAGATCGCTGAATCTTGTGGTTGGATTTGGCTCCTTTCCAACCAATGCATATAGCTCCTCTGAGTTAACAATATTGAAGTTGCCTGCAAGGGCAAGGTTGCGGGCAGGTATAGTGTCCCGGTTGATAAACGGGTGACAATATTCTACTTTGTTCTTTCCCTGCGTACCGTAGCGTAAATGGCCCAGCAACACCTCGCCCAAAAAAGCCACATGCCCCTTCATCAGTCCGGGATGGCTCTTAATATTGGGATGATACTTTTCCAGTTCATCAATCTCCTTTCCAATCTGCTGAAAAATATCGGCGATAGCCTGTGGTGCATTACTGCGAAGGCGGTGCATAAATGGATAGCCCGGCTCCACATTCAGTTTTACAGCCGCCACACCGGCGCCATCCTGGCCACGGTTGTGCTGCTTTTCCATCAGAAGGTATAGCTTGTTAAGGCCCCACAGCACAGTGCCATACTGTTGCTGATAATAAGAGAATGATTTTCTTAGCCGGATGAATGCAAGGCCGCATTCATGCTTTATTGGGTCACTCATGAGGGCTACAAAGTTAAAAGAACCGGTTAATTATTTTTCGTTTCCTTTCCACAGAAATGGCCTATAATAAAAAAGGCCTGCGAACAGGCCCTTAACTTCTTTATTTTTTGTCCGTTGCGTACTTCGACAACTGCGGACAATCAGCTGCTGTGCCCGCATCCACGTTGATATAGTAAGTTGACAATTTGTTTTTTATCCAGGTATCCATGGTCTGGCTCTTCTTTTCTTCCAATGCAAAGTTGGATATCTTGCTGTAATCGTCTTTCATGTTCATGCGGTGAGGTTCTGTTCTTGATTTCAGGAACACAATCCTTACACCCTTCTTGCCCTGCTCACTCATAAATGGTACTGGTTGCGAATATTCTCCCACTTTCATTGTACCAATCAGGGTTACCATTTCTTTATCTAACTGGTCAATGGTTACATATGTAGAGCCATCTCTGTTTGTAAGGAAAGGCCCGGCATATTTGGCCGATTCATCATCACTGTATTTAGAGGCCGCCTCATTAAAACCAATTGTTCCGGCAATAAGCTTGGAACGAACAGTGTCTAACCTTGACTTTGCCTGTTTGATTTCATCATCTGTTACCGGAGGAATGCGCAGGATATGCTGAACAACCGCCTCATCGCCGTTACGTTGTATCATCTTAATGAGGTGATAACCAAATTTCGATTTTACCGGTGCTGATATTTCTCCTTCCTTCAGCCTGAAACAGGTGGAGAGAAACACAGGATCCCATGTCTTTTCGTTACGGTTTACCTGATACTGGCCGCAGCGGTCTTTACTGCCCGGATCTTCTGAAAGTTGCTTCGCCAGTTGGCAAAAATCTGTCATCTTGGTTTCAAGCTGCCGCTTGTAGTTATTCATCTCGCTAAAAACGTATAACTCAATATCACGGGAAGCCTTGGGGTAAAGAATAATCTGTCCTATCTCCAGTTCAGATTCATAGAAAGGAAGGCTGTCTTTTGGAATACGTTCGTAAAAAGCTTTTACCTCATTCGGAGTGATGCGTACATTCTCCACAATTTTACGCTGCATGGCAGCAGCCAGTTTATTCTCTTTAATAGATTCCCTGGCATCATCTTTAATCTGGTAAATAGTTTTACCCGCAATTTCTTCCAGTGCATCCTGGCTGCCAAACTGGTTAATGTACTGACGGACACGGTTATCAAGATCTGCCTCCACCTCTTCATCTGTAACGGGCAATGAATCTTTCTCTGCCTGCAGCATCAGCACTTTGGAAATAACAGCTTGCTCCATCAGTAAACATTCAGCACTGGCAGGAAGTTCTTCTCCCCGGCGCTTGGCATCTTCAATAGAGTTGCGGATGTCCGACTGAAGTATAATCCTGTCTCCGACTGTTGCGGCAATCTTATCTGCAATTACTTTTTTGGGTTGTTGTGGTTGTGCAAATGCCAACACACTAAACAGTACAAAAAAGGCACTCAGTAATATTCTCATGTTTTGCATAAACTCAAAAGTACTTTCCCTTGCGACAGGGATTCATTATCAACAGCGTATTTAACAAAAGTTTTGATGCAGGAAGGCCATTAACTCTTATAATGTTCTTTTTACTTCTTCAATTTCGTAAGCTTCCACCACATCTCCCACTTTCACATCGCTGTAGTTTTTAATAGTTAAACCGCACTCCATACCCGACTGCACTTCTTTTGCATCGTCTTTGAAGCGCTTCAGTGAGCCCAGTTCGGCACTGGCACCTTCACCGGTAGGATATATTACGATACCATCACGGATCAGGCGGATCTTGGAATCTCTCTTAATCTTACCACTGGTAACATAACATCCGGCCACAGTGGCTTTATCAAACTTGAACACTTCCCTGATTTCAACGTTGGCCACAATTTTCTCCTGCACTTTCGGTTCAAGCATACCTTCCATCGCACTTTTCACTTCTTCGATGGCGTTGTAGATGATGGAGTACATCTTTATCTCGATACCGGCATTTTCTGCCAGTCTTGATGCCTGAAGTGAAGGACGAACGTTAAAGGCAATTACGATGGCATCGGAGGCTTCGGCCAGTACGATATCACTTTCGTTGATCTGACCAACACCTTTGTGTATCACACTTACCAATATCTCGTCAGTGGAAAGTTTCTGCAACGAGTCGCTCAACGCTTCTACAGAACCGTCCACATCACCTTTGATGATTACTTTCAGTTCTTTGAAGCTGCCAAGTGCCAGACGGCGGCCAATTTCATCCAGTGTAATGTGCTTCTTGGTGCGGATGCCCTGTTCACGGAGAATTTGTGCACGGCGATAAGCAATTTCTTTGGCCTCGGCCTCATCTTCATACACTTTAAACTTCTCACCGGCTTGTGGGGCACCATTCAATCCAAGTATTACTACAGGAGCAGCCGGGCCTGCGGCATCTTCTTTCTTATTTCTTTCGTTGAACATGGCTTTTACCCTGCCAAAATACTGGCCACTTACTACCAGGTCACCCTGGCGCAGAGTTCCGTTTTCAACAAGGATGGTGGCCACATAGCCACGGCCTTTATCCAGCGATGCTTCAATGATGGTGCCTGATGCTTCCCGGTTGGGGTTGGCTTTCAGGTCGAGCATTTCTGCTTCCAGCAATATCTTATCAAGCAGTTTGTCAATATTCAAGCCCTTCTTTGCAGCAATTTCCTGACTTTGGAATTTACCACCCCATTCTTCCACCAGCAGGTTCATCTGCGACAATTGCTCGTAGATTTTTTGTGGATTAGCTCCGTCTTTATCAATCTTGTTAACAGCAAAAATCATCGGTACACCGGCGGCTTGCGCATGGCTGATTGCCTCACGGGTTTGCGGCATCACCGCATCATCGGCAGCAACCACTATTACAGCTATATCTGTAACCTTGGCTCCTCTGGCCCTCATAGCAGTAAACGCTTCGTGGCCTGGCGTATCGAGAAAAGTGATTTCCTTTCCATTGGCCAGTTCTACCTGGTAGGCACCGATGTGCTGGGTAATACCACCAGCCTCACCTGCTACCACATTGGCATTACGAATATGGTCAAGCAATGAGGTTTTACCATGGTCAACGTGGCCCATGATGGTTACAATCGGCGAACGGGGCAACAGGTCTTCATCAGTGTCTTCCTCATCTTCCTCATGCTCCATTTCCATTTGCTTTTCCATATCAATGAACTCCACATCAAACCCAAACTCACTTGCTACCAGTTCAATTACTTCTGCATCAAGGCGCTGGTTGATAGACACCATGATACCCAGGCTCATACACTTGCTGATAACTTCGGCAAAACTTACATCCATCAGGTTGGCCAGTTCACTTACGCTGATGAATTCAGTCACCTGCAGTTTATGATCATCGGTGGCCTCACCCATAGCTTCGGCCATCTCCTGCCTTTTTTCACGACGGTGTTTCGCCTTCAGGCTCTTGCCTTTACTGCCACCACCCGAAAGTTTGGCCTGTGTTTCCTGTATCTTCCTTTGAATTTCTTTTTCGTCAATCTGCTTATCATCACGGCGGTTGCCACCACCACGGTTATCACGGCGGTTGCCACCACCACGGTTACCACCTTGTCCAAATCCACCACCGCCTTGCGGTCTCTTATTATCTCCTTCCTTATTGATGAAAATTTCCCGCTTGGTATCTTTTTTCTCAATAGGAATGCGTTTCCGTTTCTTTTTCTCGTCTTTTACAGGACGGGTATCTGAATGTACAGGAAGCTGAATCTTTCCAAGAATCTTCGGACCTGTAAGTTTCTCCACTTCAATATTCTCAATTACCGGCGGTGCTTCTTCTTCCTGCACCGGTGGTGGAACCACAACAACTTCTTCTTTCTTTTCCTCTACCACTTCAACAGGCTTCACCTCTTCTTCTTTCTTTTCTTCTTTCTTCGGCTTTTTAGCTTTTGGTTTTTCTTCTTCGGCTACCGGTTCTTCTTTTTTCTCTTCTTTCTTCGGCTTGGCTGTTTTCTTTGGTCTGGTTGAAGAATCGATGGTTGAAAGATCAATCTTTGTCACCACTTTAGGCCCTTCGATTTCCGGAGTTTCAACTTTCACTGGTTCTTCTTTCTTCTCTTCCACCACCACTTCAACAGGCTTCACTTCTTCAGCAACCGGTTCAGCTACCACAGGTTTCACTTCCTCCGGCTTGGGTTCTTCTTTCTTTGTTTTGGCTACAGGCTTTTCTTCCTTCTTAACCAAAATTTCCTCTTCGTCTTTTTTCTTTTTGGCTTCACCGGTACTGCCTTTAGGCAATTCCAGCTGGTCACTCTTTGCCTTTGCAGCTTTATCGCTGGAAAATCCCTGCTGCAGGGCACGGTACATCTCCTCTGAAAGCTTGGAAGTGGGCTTCAGGTCATCTTTCGAAAAACCCTTGTCCACCAGGAAGTCGATGAGGGTGTCCTGGCCAATGTTGAATTCTTTGGCGGCTGCTAATAATCTCGGAAGTTTAATATCTGCCATTCGTTTTTATTAATGTGGAAATGCGATGAATGTGATAAATGTGGAAATGGAATTATCGCACTTCCAGATTTTCATATTTTCACACTTGTTTATTCTTTATCAAATTCTTCTTTCAGTATCTTTCTGATCTCAGTAATCGTTTCTTTTTCCAGGTCAGTTCTTCTTTCCAGTTCCTCAGCAGTAAGATCAAGTACGCTTCTCGCTGTGTCACATCCTACCCGCTTCAGTTCGTCAATAATCCATGTTTCTATTTCATCACTGAACTCATCAAGGTCAATATCGAATCCGCCCTCTTCGCCTTCATTGTCACGATATACATCAATTTCATAACCGGTAAGTTCGCAAGCCAGTTTAATGTTTACCCCACGGCGGCCAATAGCCAGTGATACCTGGTCAGGTTTCAGGTAAACATTGGCATGTTTGCCTTCGTTATCCAGTTCCATGCTGGTGATTTTGGCAGGCGTTAATGAACGCTGAATCAGCAGCTGAATATTACTCGTCCAGTTGATGACGTCAATGTTTTCGTTCTTCAGTTCTCTTACGATGCCATGAATACGGCTTCCCTTCATACCCACACAGGCACCTACAGGGTCAATACGGTCATCATAAGATTCAACAGCTACCTTAGCCCTTTCTCCCGGATCCCTTACAATCTTCTTAATAACAATAAGGCCATCGAATATTTCCGGAACTTCTATTTCAAGCAGCTTGGCCAGAAAATCGGGTGAAGTGCGGGACAGGATGATAACCGGGTTGTTATTCTTCATATCCACTTTCTTCACTACAGCACGGATATTTTCACCTTTTTTGAAATAATCCTGAGGTATTTGTTCGCTTTTGGGCAGTATCAATTCGTTTCCTTCTTCATCAAGCAGTAAAATTTCTTTCTTCCACACCTGATATACCTCGGCACTCATAATTTCACCAATCCTGTCGCCATATTTTTTGGCCAGAAGGTTCTTTTTAAGATCGCTGATGCGGCTGGCCAGGGTTTGTTTGGCAGCAAGTATGGCCCTCCGGCCAAAATCATAAAGGTCAATCTCTTCATAAAGTTCCTCACCCACTTCAAAGTCAGGCTCAATCTTAATAGCATCAGAATAACCCACCTGCGCCAGCGGATCTTCTACTTCGCCATCTTCCACAATCATCCGGCGGCGAATAATTTCAAGGTCACCTTTTTCAGCGTTAACGATTACATCGAAGTTTTCGTCGCTGCCATATTTTTTGCGCAGAAGTGTTTTAAATACGTCTTCCACCACCTTCATCATGGTAGGACGGTCGATATTTTCGGCCTCTTTAAAATCCTGGAACGCCTCAATCAGATTAATACTTGCCATAGCAAAACAATTTTCGATTTTTGACTGCAGATTTCAGATTTATTGTTTTCAATAAACCGGCAATCAGAATTTAATTTGAATTTTTGTTGTTTTTATTTCACTTATTATAATGTTGTGTGATACGGTCTCCATTTTTTTCCCTTTTCCTTTTTGCTCTTCCACGGTAATGGTTTCATCGTTCACTGCAACTAATTTCCCTTCTTTCTTCGTGCCGTCGTTTAATACCACTTCTACAAAGCGGCCACAGTTTTTTACGTACTGCCGGTGCAGTTTCAGCGGCTCATCCACACCGGGTGAGGATACTTCCAGCGAAAAATCTCCATCCGGATACATGGCTTCTTCCTCTAATTGCTTGTATAGGCGGCGGTTATATTGCACCAGCCTCTCAATGCTAAGTCCCTGATCACCATCGAGATACACCTTAATATTGTTAGTGGGTTTTATCTTTATTTCCACCAAAAAAACATCGGCCTCGGGGCTTATAAGGACCTGCACTTTTTCCGTAATTGCCTGTATTTGTACGTCTTTGCTCATGGTATGTAAAAGAAGAAGGGAACGGCACCGTTCCCTTCTATCGTCTTTTTCCGCTGCAAATGTAGGGCAATCCGCTTATACCAGCCAAATAAGAGTGAAAAAAGTAATGAATTGATATTCGGCGAACAGGCTGTTTTGTCCGGTGGTAAAACAACAGGTACTGCTATCTTTGCCTTGTGAAATTCTTATTATACGCTTTCCTTATTTACCTGGGCTACCTGCTGGTATTCCGGATTATCATTCCTGTTTATATTACCACCCGGAAGGTGAAGAAGGGCTTCCGGGAAATGCAAAGCCGCATGGAAGAGCAGATGCGCCAGCAACAGCAGGCTTACCGGCCTGAACCCACACCCCAGCCCAAAAAGCAGGCACCCAAGTCGGGCGACTATATCGAGTTTGAAGAAATATAATGACCGGAATTACTTCATGCAGATTCAACATCGCCTGTATTGAACAAGGTTTTTATGCCAATACAACAACTTATTTTTGAAAATCAACACATTAGATCATTTTATAAGAAACTTACATCCCTTTTAACAAACAAAAAGGGTGTATTTTTTGAATGTAATCGAAAAAAATATATTAATTTTAAGATTACAAACCAAGAAAATGATTAGAAGAGATATTCTTGCTCAGATTGAGAGAAGGATAAACCAAGAAAAGATTATTTTTCTTTTCGGTGCCCGGCAAGTTGGAAAGAGTACTCTTTTAAAAGAAATAATCAAAAACCGGGAAAACAGTTTTTGGATGAATGCAGATGACCCGGTCGTTCAATCTTTGTTTCAAAATTTTTCGGTTGCCTCTTTTAAAGCATTAGCCGGAAAAGCTGAATACATAATTATTGACGAGGCCCAGCAACTTCCCGACATCGGTAAAAAGCTGAAATTGCTTTTTGATGCCGGGCCAGGTGTCCAGATTTTAGCAACAGGCTCATCTTCCTTTGAATTACGGAATAAAACAAGCGAACCGTTAACCGGTAGAAAATGGGAGTTTTTTTTATACCCTTTCAGTTTCCGGGAACTGGCCTTGCATACTAACAACCTGAATGAAATACAGCAACTGCCATTGCGGTTGCTGTATGGAAGCTATCCCGATGTAATCAATCACCCCGGCGATGAACGGCAACGGCTGCAACTGATAATGGACAGCTACTTGTATAAAGATGTGTTGATGTGGCAGGGTCTGAAAAAACCTGAAAAAATTCTGCACCTGCTGAAGGCTCTTGCCTTGCAAATTGGCAGCGAGGTTAACTATACAGAACTTGGTAACCTGATACAGCTTGACCGTGACACTGTCGAAAAATACATTACGGTGCTGGAACAGAGCTTTGTTATTTTCAGGCTTCCCAGCTATAGTACCAACCAGCGAAAAGAACTATCGAAAGCTAAAAAAGTTTATTTTTTTGATGTGGGCATACGTAATGCCCTGCTTGGGGATTTTCGTCCGCTTGAAATAAGGCAGGACACCGGTGCCCTTTGGGAAAACTATATAATCGCTGAACTGTGGAAACAAAATCAATACAGCTTTGAATATGGCAGGTTTTATTTCTGGCGAACAGTAAGCCAGCAGGAAGTGGACCTGGTAATCGAAAAGAATGGCACCCTTCACACTTTCGAGATAAAATGGAACCCAACGGCAAAAGCCCGGCTAAGTAAAAGTTTCAGCAGCCAATACCCCAACCATACATTTTCAATTATCCACCGTGATAACTATTGGCAGTGGTTAGCAGGAAATCAGTCCGACGGTTTTCTTTAATATCACATCGATCTGTTATGGCATCCCGCAACCATTTCATCTGCAACTGTTGCAATTCCGGTCTATTTACTATCTTCCCTTTTTAATCAGCTTGCTATGCACAAATCTAAAATTGCAGGTATCGGTATGTATGTGCCCGCCAACGTAGTTACCAATAACGACCTGCTCAAATACATGGACACCAGCGACGAATGGATACAGGAACGTACCGGCATCAAAGAACGCCGCTATGCCCATCGAACAGAAGAAACCACCACCACCATGGGAGTGGAAGCCGCCAAAATAGCCATCGAAAGGGCCGGTATCACCCCGCAGGATATTGACTTTATCATATTTGCCACCCTTAGCCCCGATTACTATTTTCCGGGGTGTGGCGTATTGCTGCAGCGGGCCATGAAGATGAAAGAAATTGGCGCATTGGATGTAAGAAACCAGTGCAGCGGCTTTGTATATGCCCTGAGTGTGGCTGACCAGTTCATTAAGACTGGCATGTACAAAAATATTCTCGTTGTGGGTGCAGAGAAACATTCCTTCGGGCTTGATTTCAGCACCAGGGGCAGAAATGTTTCCGTCATCTTTGGTGATGGTGCCGGAGCGGTGGTGTTGCAGCCTGCATCCAAAGAAGGGCAGGGTATACTGAGCACACACCTGCACAGCAATGGCGACAGTGCCGAAATTCTTGCCATGTACAACCCAGGCACCCATGCCAATCACTGGAAAGAAGAAAAGTATGCTTCGTTTGATGAAGCGGAAATAGGACAAATGTTTTTCAGTCACCAGATGATTGAGGACGGACAGATATTTCCCAACATGGACGGCCCCGCAGTATTTAAAGTAGCCGTGGAAAAATTCCCGGAAGTGATAAGAGAAGCCCTTGCAGCCAATAGTCTTCAGACTTCTGATATAAATCTTCTTATACCGCACCAGGCCAACCTGCGCATCAGCCAGTTTGTACAAAAAAAACTGGGGCTGCGTGACGATCAGTTGCATAACAATATTCAGAAATTTGGCAACACCACTGCCGCCTCGGTGCCTATTGCACTGTGCGAAGCATGGGAGCAGGGAAAAGTAAAAGAAGGCGATCTTGTTTGTCTCGCTGCTTTTGGCAGCGGCTTTACGTGGGCCAGTGCCCTGATAAGGTGGTAATGCAACTTGCCAACTCAACAGCACATCATAACGGTATGAATAAATATTTTCTGATACTGCTTTTTACCCTCGGCACATTTATGGCACAGGCGCAAACCGGCTGGACTGTCAGCTACCAGAAAAAAGCGTTGCTGAAAAATGCGGCTGAAGACAAAACGAAAAATGTGGTAAACATTAAAACATCAACGCTGAAGAGTACAGACCTTTTACAGTTGCAGCCTGTTGATGCTGATACGGCTTATACCATCACTGTTGAGGCGGAAGCGGTGAATGAAGAGTTTACCGGCCTTAAATCATGGGAATACAAGGGGAAAGCTGTAAGTATTTCCGGTGCCGAATTAAAAACGCTTTTTACAGGCCGCAAGAAGCTGGCTTTTTATTATACGGCCATACCTAAGGACCCCAATCTCGCTGCCGTGGTTCGTGTACGTAAAGTGCATATCTGCACTGTGAGCCTTAAATAAAATTTGCAGGCATTTTTAGA
>CALLZY010000009.1 GCA_937858715.1 uncultured Chitinophagaceae bacterium
TATAAGATTGCCCAGACGCAAAAGCACAACTCTTACGAGAACCGTAAGGAAGTGGTAAGGGAAACCACACTGGCTTCATTTAAGAAACATCCGAATGTAATCCCTGAATTCAGCCAGGAACTGAAGGATGCTTTCTATGCCAATGCAAATAATGATTTCCGGGAGGCTACATTATATCCGCAGCACTCACAGCCGGGAATCAAATGGGGCATGAGTATTGACATGAACAGTTGTACAGGATGCAGTGCCTGTGTGGTTGCCTGTCATGCCGAAAACAATGTGCCGGTAGTAGGTAAAAGCGAAGTGCTTCGCTACCACGATATGCACTGGCTGCGTATTGACCGCTATTTCATCAGCGATGAAAAGAATCCTAGTGAACTGAAAGGTGTGGTGTTCCAGCCGATGATGTGCCAGCACTGTGACAATGCTCCTTGTGAAAATGTTTGTCCTGTTGCTGCCACTAACCATAGCTCGGAAGGGATCAACCAGATGACGTATAACCGTTGTATTGGTACAAGGTATTGCGCCAACAACTGTCCTTATAAAGTACGTCGCTTTAACTGGGCTGATTATACCGGAGCAGACAGCTTTAAAGATAACCGTGACCAGAAACTGGTGGGTAAGCTCGACAGTGTGATTGAGCAGATGAACGATGACCTTACCAGGATGGTGCTTAACCCGGATGTAACAGTTCGTTCAAGAGGTGTGATTGAGAAATGTTCTTTCTGCTTCCAGCGGTTACAGGCTGGCAAACTGGAAGCTAAGAAAAACAATGAGCCGCTTAAAGATGGCAGCGTAAAAACAGCCTGCCAGGCTGCTTGTGCCACCGGAGCCATCGTATTCGGAAATGTGCATGATAAAGAAAGCCATATCTATAAAACAAGGGAAGAAAACAGCAAACGCAGTTTTGCAGTATTGGAGCAATTGCATGTGCTGCCTAATGTAACGTATATGGCCAAAATCAGGAATACTGATGAAGAAGATGCACACTGGGGCGGCGGACACGAAGGTGGTGGCGAACACAAAGTTGAAGGAACACACACAGGAACAAGTGAAATGCTGACTGACACAGTTGTGCTTCCATCAACGCCAAAGCCGGAAGGGGCGCATCATTAGAAATGATGAATATTGAACAAGAAATGAAGAATGGTGAAAAAGGAAGCAGATGATTTCGGTGTTAGCATTCAATGTTCATTATTCAATATTTTAAGGAGTTGATTTAATAAAAATAAAAGCTAAAAGCCGGTGGCCGATAGCTAAAAGAAAAACAGATATGTCATTACTCAGATACGAATCGCATGTAAGGGCACCATTGGTGGATGGTAATAAGGATTATCACCAGGTAACAGAAGATATCTGCCGCCCGGTGGAGGCTAAGCCTAGTAAACTCTGGTGGATGGGTTTTCTTATTTCTGCCGCCTTGCTGGTGTTTGGTATTATTTCGGTAACCGTTGAGGTGATTTATGGTACCGGCCAGTGGAACCTGAACAAAACAGTAGGTTGGGGCTGGGACATCACCAACTTCGTATGGTGGGTGGGTATCGGTCACGCCGGAACCCTGATTTCTGCCATCCTGTTGCTCTTCCGCCAGGGCTGGCGTACCGGTGTAAACCGTGCGGCTGAGGCGATGACCATCTTTGCGGTAATGTGTGCGGGTCAGTTTCCTATCTGGCACATGGGTCGTGTGTGGAATGCTTTCTTTGTACTTCCTTACCCGAATACAAGAGGTCCGCTGTGGGTGAACTTTAACTCACCGCTGCTGTGGGACGTATTTGCGATTTCAACTTACTTCACTGTATCATTATTATTCTGGTATTCCGGTTTGTTGCCCGACCTAGCCACACTGCGTGACAGGGCTAAGAAAAAATGGGCTAAGAGTTTTTATGGTGTTGCCGCTTTCGGCTGGACAGGAAGTACCAAACACTGGCAACGTCATGAGTCTTTATCGTTAGTTCTTGCAGGGTTAAGTACACCGCTGGTATTATCAGTACATACAATCGTATCATTCGACTTCGCCACTTCTATCGTTCCGGGCTGGCATACAACTATCTTCCCGCCTTACTTTGTTGCGGGTGCCATCTTCTCTGGTTTCGCCATGGTGCAAACACTGCTGGTGGTAACGAGAAAAGTATTAGGCCTCCAGGAGTATATTACTATTGAGCATATTGAAGTAATGAACAAGGTAATTGTGCTTACTGGTTCTATTGTGGGTATTGCCTACCTGACAGAGCTGTTTATGTCATGGTACAGCGCTGTTCCGTATGAAGAGTTTGCATTCTTCAAAAACAGGCTTGACCTGAGCAGCCCATACGGATGGAGTTACTGGATAATGATGGGCTGTAACGTACTTAGCCCGCAAATATTCTGGAGCACCAAGATGAGGAGAAACCTGACGCTTACTTTCTTTATGTCAATATTGATAAACATCGGTATGTGGTTTGAGCGTTTTGTAATTATCGTTACGTCCATTTACCGTGACTATCTGCCTTCGGCGTGGAGTACTTATTACACTCCTACTATCTGGGAGGTTGGTTTCTATCTGGGTACATTCGGATTGTTCTTTACCTGCTACTTCCTGTTCTCTAAATTCTTCCCTGTTATCGCTATTGCAGAGATCAAACACATATTGAAGAGAAGCGGCGATAATTATAAAGAAGCAAACCTGGGAATAGAAACAGAAGGTGTGGAAGAGTTTGGACATAAACATTTGGAGCATCATTAAAAATGGAAAGTGAAATTGGGGATTTTGAAATTTCCCGGTTTCTCAATTTCAAAATATAGTATATGGGAGTTAAAAAATTTGTTGTTGGAAATTTTTACGATGAAGCAGTATTGTTTCCTGCTGTAAAAAAAGTACGCCAGGCCGGGTATAAAATTCATGATGTGTACACACCGCATCCGATACATGGCCTGGACCATGCCATGGGTTTGCGTGAAACCAGTTTACATACTGCCGGGTTCATTTATGGAATCACCGGTACTGCAACTGCCGTTGGTTTTATTACCTGGGCGCTGACTGTTGACTGGCCGCTGAATTTTGGCGGTAAGCCCTTCTTTTCTTTGCCTGCATGGATTCCCATTGCATTTGAGTTGACTGTATTGTTTGCTGCAGTAGGAATGGTGCTTACATTCTGCTATCTGTGCCAACTGGCTCCTTTTGTAAAGAAAGACCATTTCAACCCCCGCTCAACTGATGATACGTTTGTAATGGCGCTGGAGTGTTCGGATAAAACAGATGATGCAGAACTGATCAGCTTTTTACAGGCTGCCGGTGCTGCCGATGTACAGGTGATGCACAAAGAAACAGACTGGTGGTGGGGCCGTTATGGAAAAGAAACCAAACGTTTTGAAAAACAAGTTCCGGCTCAACCGGAACATTAATAAATACCTAATTCGGGAAGAATGAGAAAGTTTTTAATACTGTCAGGAATTACAATCATAACTGTGGCCATGGTTAGCTGCAACAAGGTGAGGCGCAGTCCCGGCCGTGTGTATATGCCAGATATGGCGTACAGCCGTGCCTACGAAACCTATGCTTCCACGCAGGCATTGAAGGACAGAAATATTAATTATACCGCTCAACCTGTTTCCGGTACTATTGCCCGCGGTGATTTAAAATGGACTTATCCTTATAAAGCAGATTCGGCAGGATATGCAAATTCTGGAACGGTTAAGAACCCGTTGCCGCCACTTACTGCGGAACAAAAGACAGAAGCAGAAAGATTATACCTTATTTATTGTGGTGTTTGCCATGGTGAGAAAATGGATGGTAATGGTCCCCTGTATAAAGGCGGTGAAGGACCTTTTCCTAACAAGCCCAGGGATTTGATGGGTGATCCTGTTGCTCTGAATATGGCAGAAGGAACCATGTTTCATTCTATTACCTACGGAAGAAATTCAATGGGCAGTCATGCTTCGCAGTTAACAACCACACAGCGCTGGATGATTGTTCATTATATAAAAGGGAAACAAAATCCGGCCGGAGCTGCTGCCCCTGTTGTTGATAGTACAGCCAAAAAGAACTAATAAGTATTTGAAGACTATATAAACGAACACTGATGTCAATAAGAGAAAACTTTGTAGTACCGAAAAAATATAACACCGTTGCTTTTGTACTGATGGCTTTGGGTGTTATTGCCATTATTGGTTTGTATCTTACCACACACCGTGGCGGCGGCACAGAAGAAGAGAAAGCGATTCAGGATGCCCGTTTCTGGGCCAGCCTGCTGCAAAACAGCGTTTATTTTCTGCTGGTGGTAAATGCATCAATGTTCTTTATTTGTGCCACTACATTAGCATGGGGCGGCTGGCAAATGGCGTTCCGCAGGGTTCCTGAAGCTATTTCGGCTGTTGTGCCTGTAATTGGTGTTATTGCGGTAGGTATATTGCTTGCGATTGTTTATGGCGACAATCACACCATTTATCACTGGACAGATGCAAAGCATGTTGAACACGACCACATACTGAATTTTAAGAAAGGATTTTTAAACAAAACCTTCTTTACAGCATTTACCGTTCTTACAGTAGCATTGTGGTGGGCACTGGGCTGGAAAATGCGCCAGCTTTCCCGCAAGACAGATGACAATCCGTTTGCCACACAAAAGGAAGCCAGAAAGTATATCTGGAATAATACCATTTGGGCGGCCATGTATATGATTGTGTTTGCCTTAACGGTAATGTCCACCCTGCCCTGGCTGTGGCTTATGAGTATTGATGCACACTGGTACAGCACCATGTACAGCTGGTACACATTTGCCAGCACTTTTGTAGCCGGCATGGCACTTATTGCACTTTTTGTTGTGTATTTAAAGAATAACAACTATCTTGAATATGCGAATGAAGAGCACCTTCATGATATAGGTAAGTTCATGTTTGCATTTTCTGTATTCTGGACTTACCTGTGGTTCTCACAGTTCATGCTGATATGGTATGCAAATATGCCTGAAGAAACCACCTACTTTAAGCCAAGGGCGCAAGGCCCTTACAGTGGTGTTTTCTGGCTGATGTTTATCATCAACTTCATCGCACCGTTCCTCATATTGATGAGGAGAGGCTCAAAAAGAAATTACGGTACTGTTACCCTGATGGCAGTTGTCATTATTTTTGGTCACTGGCTTGATTTGTACCAGATGGTATTTCCGGGCCCGATGACAAGTAAAGAAACAGGTACAACCCAGGTGCCTATGATATTGTGGGATTTGGGAGTGGCTCTTGGATTTGCAGGTCTTATTATGTTTTTAACCGGAAGAGCTTTAACCAAGGCTCCGCTGCTGGCCAAAAACCATCCATTTGTAAAGGAAAGCCTGATTCACCATACATAATTGTATGGAAGGTATGAAAGAGAAGTGCGAAATGATATGAAGCGTTGAGGTGTGCTGATGCTGTTTTGAAATGTTTTTGACGGATGGAATTATTAAGGCTCGTTACTCCGGTCAGAAAAACACCTGAAGCAGAAAAAAGAATGTCTGATACATTGTGCATAGCATAACGTTCTGAAGCAGACAAAAACCAACATAAATAACCAACATTTTTTAGCATTAGATTGTATAAGTATGCAAACTATCTTTGTTATTGCCATCCTTGTGCTTGGGTTTATTGTAACCTTTCAGATAGCCAAGGCCAGCGAATACGTAGCTGTTCTCCGCGGATTAGAAACTTCCAGAAAACAAAGCAACCGGATTAATGCGGCATTATTGCTGGTGTTCCTTATTGTGGGACTGATTGGTGTGTTTTATGCCAACGCCAAACTGAAAGGGAAAATACTGGGAGCACCTGCCTCAGACCATGGTGTACTGGTTGACAGGATGCTGTATGTGACCCTGGCCATTACAATTATCGTATTCTTTGTTACACAAATTCTTTTGTTCTGGTTTTCTTTCAAATACCAGGAATCTGATAAAAGAAAGGCTTTTTATTTCCCGCATAATAATAAACTGGAGGTAATCTGGACTGCCATACCAGCTATTACGCTGACCATTCTCGTGGGCTTTGGTATTTTCTACTGGTACAAAATCACTGGTAAAGCACCAAAAGAGGCGATGGTGGTAGAAGTTGTAGGTAAGCAGTTTGGCTGGATGTACCGTTACCCCGGAGCAGACAAAGAGTTAGGCAGAAAGTATTTCAAAAACATCAATGCAGAAAACAACAACCCGCTGGGCCAGATATGGGAAGACGGTAATAACCATGATGATGTGTTTGTAGAGCAGGAAATGCATTTAGTGGTGAACAAACCCGTTAAATTAGTTATCGGCGCACAGGATGTCATTCACAGTGTGGGGCTTCCTCATTTCAGGTTAAAGACAGATGCGGTACCCGGCACACCTACCACTATGTGGTTTACGCCGACCAAGACAACAAAGCAGATGAAAGAAGAAACAGGCAATCCTGATTTTACTTTTGAGCTTGCCTGCGACCAGATGTGCGGCCGTGGTCACTGGAGTATGAGAGGAACAATTATAGTGGAAACACAGGAAGAGTTTGATATGTGGCTGGCTAGTAAAAAACCACAATACCTGGTTGCGAATCCCGACAAAGATCCCAGTATTAAGAAAGACACCGTTGCAACACCAGCTCCAATAGCTGCTGTTATCAAATAAGAAACGAAACAAAAACCTGCAGCAACCGAAAGGTTGTTTAAAAACATAATCACATAGTATGAGCGCAGCATTGCACCTACATTCTGAAGCAGCCGGTTCCCACGAACATCACGGGCACCATAAGCAAAGCTTTATTTCGAAGTACATCTTCAGCATGGACCACAAAACAATTGGTAAGCAGTTCCTGATTACCGGTATTGTTTGGGCCATCATCGGAGGATTGTTTTCTGTACTCTTCCGTTTGCAGTTGGGTTATCCCGATCAATCGTTTCCTATACTGGAAACCATTTTTGGTAAATGGGCTAAAGGCGGACAAATTCAGCCGGAGTTTTATTATGGTCTTGTTACCATTCACGGAACGGTGCTGGTGTTTTTCGTACTTACGGCAGGCTTAAGCGGAACCTTTGCCAACCTGCTTATTCCGTTGCAGGTGGGTGCAAGGGATATGGCTTCACCGTTTATGAATATGCTTTCATATTGGTTTTTCTTCCTGGCAGGTGTGGTTATGCTGGCATCCATTTTTGTTCATACAGGCCCCGCTTCTGGTGGCTGGACAACTTACCCGCCGCTAAGTGCACTAAGACAGGCTGGCGACGGACAAAAAATCGGAACCGACTTATGGCTAATCAGCATGGCGTTGTTTATTGTGTCATCTCTGTTAGGCGGTCTTAATTATATATCCACCATTCTGAACATGCGTACCAAGGGTATGAGCATGACCAAAATGCCGCTTACCATGTGGGCAATGTTCTTTACGGCTGTGTTGGGTGTTCTTTCGTTCCCTGTGTTATTGTCTGGTGCAATACTTTTGCTCTTTGACCGTAACCTCGGTACCAGTTTTTACCTGAGTGATATTGTTATCAATGGTGAGATATTGCCAAATGAAGGAGGCAGTGCAATTCTGTATCAGCACCTTTTCTGGTTCTTGGGTCACCCAGAAGTATATATCATCTTGTTACCGGCGATGGGTATGGTGTCAGAAATACTCTCTGTCAATTCCAGAAAACCAATCTTTGGTTATATGGCAATGCTGGGGTCGATGTTTGCAATTGCAATCCTTGCCTTCCTGGTGTGGGCACACCACATGTTCGTAACAGGATTAAATCCATTCCTTGGTTCAGTATTCGTATTATTAACGCTGCTAATTGCGGTGCCTTCTGCCATTAAGGTATTTAACTGGCTTACTACTTTGTGGAAGGGAAATATCAGGTTTACACCAGCAACGTTATTTGCAATCGGGTTTGTGAGTTTGTTTATTTCCGGAGGCTTAACAGGTATCTTCCTGGGTAACTCAACAATTGATATTCACCTGCACGACACCATGTTTGTGGTGGCACACTTCCATATTGTAATGGGCGTTGCTTCATTCTTCGGAATGTTTGCGGGAGTGTATCATTGGTTCCCCAAAATGTTTGGCCGCTACATGAACAATACAATTGCTTACATCCACTTCTGGGTAACAATGGTAGGTGCGTATCTTATTTTCTGGCCGATGCACTACCAGGGACTGGCCGGTATGCCCCGCCGCTATCTTGATAAAAGAGGATGGGCATCGTTCAACCAGTTTGGAGATGTTGACAAGATGATTACTGTTGTTTCTATTATCGTATTTGCCGTACAACTGATGTTTGTCTTCAACTTTTTCTATTCCATTTTTAAAGGAAGAAAGGTTACTACAAAGAATCCGTGGGGTGCGAATACCCTTGAATGGACAACTGAAATTAACCCGGGCCATGGTAACTGGGAGGGTGAAATACCTGAAGTACACAGGTGGCCATACGACTACAGTAAGGATGGAAGAGATTTCATTCCGCAGACAGAGCCAGTAGGCGCAGATGAGAGTAAACATTAATAATGTAAGGAGAGAAAATAACCGTTGAAAAGAGAAAACACATATAAGCAAGGGCTGGGCAGTGTATTAAGTTATATACCTGAATTGATTATGCACAGGATTAAAGATTATATGCAGCTGATTAAGCCATCGCTGAGCATAATGGTGGTATTCAGCAGTGTAATCAGCTTCTTGCTCACCAAAGGTGCTGATGATTATGTAGCCGGAAAATGGACGATGATATTGTTGCTTTTTATTGGGGGAATGTTGGTGACTGGCAGCGCCAATGCCATTAACCAGGTGGTGGAGAAAGACTCTGATGCACAAATGAAAAGAACGGCCAAACGTCCTGTTGCTGTCGGAAGGATAAGTGAGACTGAAGGATGGATTTTTGCTATCATTACTGGTTTGGCCGGTGTGATCATGTTGGGTCAGTACTTTAATTGGCTTACGGCAGGTATTGCTGCATTCAGTTTGTTCTTGTATGCGTTTATTTATACGCCACTGAAGAAGGTAAACTCTATTGCTGTGCTGGTGGGTGCCGTACCGGGTGCATTACCTTGTTTAATAGGATGGACTGCAGGTGAAAACAATCTTGCTGTTGGGGGCTGGGTACTATTTGCATTCCAGTTTTTCTGGCAGTTTCCGCATTTCTGGGCAATAGCCTGGGTGGCGCATAAAGATTACTCTTCGGTTGGATTTAAGTTATTGCCGGCCGATGAGGGCCCAACAAAGTTTACAGCATTGCAGGCAATTGTTTATTCGCTGGTGTTGGTGCCTGTAACATTTGCTCCTTATTATGTGGGTATGTGTGATTATCATGGAGTACAGGGAACAATCAGTTTGGTATTAATAGCAATGGCCAATCTTTTTATGATCGGGAGGTGTGTGACATTATATAAGAAAATGGATGTGGCTTCAGCGAGAAAGGTAATGTTTGGAAGCTATATGTATTTACCGGTGGTGATGTTTGCTTTATTATTAGCGAAAGCGGTGTAAAAAAATTACATGAGTGTGAACGCAATAAATATTGAACCAAAGGCAAAAACGCATCCGCATAAGTTTACGATGTGGATGGCGATTGCGAGTATAATAATGATTTTCGCCGGGCTTACCAGCGCCTATATTGTAAAAAGCAACCAGGCCAACTGGAAACCGGTAGCAGTGCCGCAAATATTCTGGCTCTCCACTTTGGCGATATTGGTGAGCAGCTTTACCCTTGAACTTGCTATCCGTTCCTTTAAACAAAGGGTTATGCACTGGTACCGGATGATGATGGCTATTACATTATTATTAGGTGCAGGTTTCCTGCTGTTGCAGTGGATGGGGTTTATGGAATTGTGGTCGCAGCAGGTAACATTTAAAGGCTCAGGAGCCGGACAGTTTTTGTATGTCATCTTTGGAGTGCATGGATTGCATGTGCTGGGAGGTGTGGTGGTGCTGGCTATCCTGCTGCTGAAAGCATTATTTATTAAACAACGTTCCGATGTTGTATCGCTGCAGGTAACCGGAATGTACTGGCATTTTGTAGATGCATTATGGATTTACCTGCTGGTATTCTTTATGTTGATAGGAAAATAAAATAAATAACAGAAACAAATACGATAACCAACATGTCAACAACAGTAACAACACACCAGACCAAGTGGTGGAGTGGCGGGAAAAGCCCCTTCAACCTGGAGTATGGTAAAGTGATGATGTGGTACTTCCTGATGAGTGATGCTTTTACGTTTGGCGCATTTCTTATTTCGTACGGAACCATCCGCTTCAGCCAAAACTTCTGGCCAGACCCGAACGTAGTATTCAATGCTTTTCCGGGTGCAGGACATGCTAATCTGCCCTTAGCCTTTGTAAGCGTTATGACTTTCATCCTCATCATCAGTTCGGTAACGATGGTGAAAGCCGTTCATGCAGGGCATAAAGGAGATAGGCAGGGTGTAATGAAGTGGTTGTTCTGGACGATTGTTGGTGGTGTGGCGTTCTTAAGTTGCCAGGCCTGGGAGTGGCATCACCTTATTACCGGCGAACATGCTGTGCTTGTAAACGGGAAAATTGAAATGTGGGGGCAGAACATGCGTCACAATCCCTGGGGTCCGATAGCAGAAGGAGTAACTTTTAATGGTGAACATGTTCGTACACCCGGACCCGTAGCGTTTGGCGGATACTTCTATGGTATTACCGGCTTCCATGGCTTCCACGTATTCTCCGGTGTTATTATCAACATAGTAATGTTGTTGATGACACAGAAAGGAGTATTTGAAAGAAAAGGCCATTACCTGATGATAGAGAAGGCCGGACTGTACTGGCACTTTGTGGATTTGGTTTGGGTATTTGTGTTCCTGTGCTTCTATTTGATATAAATAATCTAAAAATAGAAATCCCAAATTCCATTCTCAGGAACTATAGGTTGGAATTTGGAATTCAATAATTTGAAATTTAACTATTTTATGCAACATCCCGCATTTGAAGAAGTATCGTTTTACCAGCATCATGATGACGATACTTTCAATAAGAAAATAAAGAAGACTACAATATTGCTGTCTGTAATCACCATTATTGAACTGGGTATTGGCTTGTTAATATACAATATTCATAAAGGCGAGCACCCTAATGATACTCTTGTTCTGATGTTTAAAGGCCTCGTTTGTATTCTTACACTGGCCAAGGCTTTTTATATTGTTTCTGTGTTTATGCACCTGGGCGATGAAATCAGGAACTTCATCATGACCATAGTAGTGCCCCTGCTGTTGTTTATCTGGTTTATTATTGCCTTTCTGTGGGATGGTAATTCGTATAAAAATCTGCGTAACGAGTTTGATAAAGATTTTAAAGTACGAACAACACCAAGCAGTCATCACAGTACTGTTGTTCCGGGGGTGAAGCCGGGTGAGGCTGAACTGAAGAAATAAGGGAGGATAAATTTTTGTGAACCATTAGACCTTTTTTCTGTTAACAGAAAGCGGTTTAATGGTTTTACTTTTGTGTAATAAACAACTAATAAGTGAATCAAAAAGCTCTGTATGCGGTTCTGCTGGCACTCGTAATACCGATAGTCGCCTATTTTATAGTAAAAACGAAAAGTGAGCAGGATATACATATGCCACGGCATTATCTGCCCGACTCTGTGGTTTCTGTCGTAAAGAAAGGAAAAAGAACAACCGACACGGTGTGGCATCGGTTGGCTGATTTTTCGCTTACAAACCAGGATGGGATGATAGTAAACTGGGACAGCCTGAAAGGGAAAATAGTGATTGCTGATTTCTTCTTTACACATTGTCCTACGATTTGCCCGCCGATGACCCGTAACATGAAAAGACTACAGGAGTCTATTCATAACGGTAAAAGAGTGGGTGATAAGACTAATAGACTGGTGCATTTTCTTTCGTTCAGTATTGACCCGGAGAGAGATACCACTGAAAGATTAAAATACTGGGCCAACCGCTTTCAGATTGACCCGGAGAAGTGGTGGCTGCTTACAGGAGACAAGAAAGTGATTTACGATATGGCGCTGAATGAAATGAAATTGGGGCTGCAGGATGGAGAAGGCATAGATACCAATTTTGTACACAGTGATAAGTTTGTGCTGATAGACAGCAACAGGCATGTCCGGGGTTATTATAGTGGCCTGGATTCTGTTGAGCTGGCACAGTTGTCTGAAGATATCGTCATGCTGACGATGGAGAAGGACCCAAATTCAAAAAGTTTTTTTGCGGGTAAGCTGGAAATAATGGCAGTCGCCTTTTTGCTGGCTATTTTTGGTGTTGGCCTGTTATTGTTTTTGTTAAAGAAGAATAAATCATGATTATGCTTTCATCCACCTGGAAAAAAAATGATAAGAAAGCGAAGCTTCTCATTTTTGGGTTTTCAATAATTGTGTTTGCTGCTGTTGTAATTCTTGGCCGTGTAAAACTGAATATTCAAACAGGGTTTGATGTGCATGTCTTTGCAAAACTGAACGCAGTTATTAATAGCTGTGTGGCAGTATTGCTGGTGACTGCTTTAATTGCTATAAAAAGCAAAAAGCAGGACTTGCACAAAAACCTGATGCTGGCGGCCATGTTCTTGTCAGTACTTTTCTTAATCAGCTACATCGCCCATCATCTGCTGGCAGGAGAAACAAAGTTTGGCGATGCTGATTTAAACGGAATTGTTACAGAAGCAGAAAAATCTTTGGTTGGCAACAGCCGGTTAATTTATTATATCATTTTAGGCACCCATATTCCGCTGGCAGGCATCATCCTTCCTTTTATTTTATTTTCTGCTTACCGGGCATTAACCGGAGAGTATGAAAAACATAAAAAGTTAGTCCGTATTACCTGGCCTGTTTGGTTTTATGTGGCCATAACCGGTGTGGTGGTATATTGGATGATCAGTCCGTATTATGGGTGATTTTTTGTAATAATGGATTATAGTGCCTAATCCTGTACCAGCCATTTCTCAAACAATTTAATATTCTCTTTTACCACCTCAAACTTTGCGGGAAAATTGCGAAGCCGGATAAAGGGCTTTTCAAATTTTTCTACATAGGTTTTTACAACAAGGTATGAACGGCTTTTGGCAACGAAATATTCAACTCTGTTTTGCTGCAGGAGTTCATAGCATTTATTCCATTGCAAAGGCACATGGATTTCTTTGGTGTGATTGTCAATATAAAAAATCCGGGTGCGGGGCTGCGAAGGGTGCTGGCAAATACAGATTAGTTTGTTGAGGGATATCAGCACTTTGTTTCCGGAAGTATCAGTTATCCAAATACCGGCTCCTGTTTTTTCTTTTGCAGTTGCTTTTTCTGCGGCTTCCTGTAAATAGACAGGGAGATGGTTTCGCAGGTTTTCCCAAAATGGTTTTACAAGGTATTTGTCAACCTTATAATTATTGGTGATCTCCTGTGGTATTTCAGGATTATCCTTTTGAAAGCCGGTATTAAAGATGATGTAGGGGTCATAGCCGTGAATATTTTGTACCGTTTGCAGCACTTCGTAAGCACTACCCCCGTTCAGCCCCCAATCTAAAAAAAGCAGGTGTGGTTTTTCTCTTTTGATGGTGGCAACACTGTCCTTAATCCCGGTGCAATACCCCAGCGATAGCCAGTTGCTGAATTTCGCCATACGGCGGATAATGCCTTCGCAAACATCCGGGGCATTCTCAATTACCAAAAAAGTATAAACGTTATCCTTCATAGCTCAGGTTTAGTGGTATGTAAATGTGTACTCCGGTTCCATAAGTGATATTGTTTTCGTGGTATATGCCGTCGCTATACTTTATGCTTATTTGCCCGCTATTTGAATTATTGACTATGTCAATTATCTCTGAAATGTTTTTGGAACCGGTACCATGTTTGGTATAGTTGCTTAGTGTCGCCGATTTTTCCCGCCCGACTCCATTATCTGTTATGGCTACCACTATACCGTTTTCTTGTCTTTGCAGGGAGATGGAAAGTTTCCAGGGTTTTTGTTCCCTGTTGCTGAGGCCATGCAGCAGGGCATTTTCAACGGGTATTTGCAGGATACCCATTGGCAATAGCAGGTCTTTAAGTTTTTCAATTTGCGTAGCATCGGGCAGGCTTGTCTCCAATTGTTTCAGGTACATAAGGCGGTGTATATGGATAATGTTTTCGACCAGCTTCCATTCATTGCCAAAAGAGTGAAGTGTTTTTTGGTTTTTTGCATGGTTGAAAATCAGGTTCACACTTTCGCCCAGGCGGCTTAGCACTGTTTCAGCTTCGGGCTTATCGTCCATTTGTGCGCCAATGGTATTTAGTGCATTTAAAATGAAGTGCGGACGAAACTGGCTGCTGAGGGAAATCAATCGAAGGTCTGCTAACTTTTTTTCCTGCTCCGCCTTAAAGGTATGCAGTTCGGCCTCTTTTGTCCTGGCCTGTTGTTCGGCAATTTGTTTTTTTCGCCTTATGTTGACAAAGTAAATAGTAGTAGTGATTATCAATGCACTGATAAAGGCCCAGAACCACCATTGCTGCCAGAGAAATTTCCTGATGACAAAGCGATATTCATAGTGTGTGGTGCTGCCATCTGTTTCGTACACCTCCACTACAAAGCGGTATGCACCGTTTTTGATATTTTTTAATTCAAACTCATTTTGCAATGAAGGTGCGGGTAATGCCAGGCTGTCGCCATCTTTTACTACGGCAGCGCTGATATAGCGGGGCATCCTGTCATTGCTAAGCAGGCGGACTTGGAAATCGAACGAAGAAACAGACGGGTGAAAGGACAAAGGTTTTTGTGCATCACATTCAAAACGAAATGCCGGGGAAGAAGCTATCACTGTTATGCCGGCTTTTGGCGCCGGTAGCTGTAGCCATTGCTTTATGTCCCATTGATACAGCATGTCAGTGGTACTGAACCACACAGTACTGTCTTTTATAGAAGTAAGCGATGTGTTTTGCTCGGTAAAAGAAGTAAAGCCTGCTTCCTGTGGGTTCAGGTAGCGTAATACGGTTTTCTTTTTCAGGTGAAAGCTGTCAAGGTTTAGCAGCAGCATTTTATCATAAGCGCTGATAACGAGCCAGTCTTTATAAATGCAAAGTGATGTGATGGCTTTGGCAGCGTTAAGCAAGGGGTGTGATAACTGGTTGCAGTTTTGCGGTGAGGGTTCTTTGCTGTAATCGTTATAATACCATAAACCTTTACCAAAGCTGCCAATCCAAACGGTGCCCCGGGCATCAGAAAGCGAAGAATACCCGCCCCAGGAAGTTTCTTTCTTTTCCACAAGCCAGCTTGATGCCTTACCGGTGGCGGGATTATAAACCGCAATACCCCTTTTAGAATGGCCACACCAGATGCGGCCTGCCGTATCTTCTGTAATGGTAAGAATATTGAGGAGTTTAATGCCCTTCGCTGAATCTATTTTTTCCCATCGGGGAGCATTGTGCTTAAGGCTTTCCGTAGCGGTTCTCCATAAGCCGTTAAAATTGCCCGTTCCGTAATAGAAATATTTTTTATCCCGGCTGATGAGTGTGAAAAATCCATAAGTGCCATACAAAAGTC
Source organism: uncultured Chitinophagaceae bacterium (assembly GCA_937858715.1). GTDB lineage: Bacteria > Bacteroidota > Bacteroidia > Chitinophagales > Chitinophagaceae > JJ008. The sequence goes on from CALLZY010000009.1 coordinate 15,429, forward strand.
TTGTACGGCTTCCGGTATTGCTTACTTTAATGAGACCATTCGGAAAGTCTTCTGTTACGAAGTACATATTTCCATTAAACCAGCTTCCGCCATTGGTAATCCTCTCGGTAATACCGGGCAACTGTATTGTTTTTCCGTTGCTGATGATGCTTATACCTCCGTTATACGAACCAGCCCAGACCGTACCTTTATCATCCTGCCGGAGGGAGAAGATTGAATTGGCGTTACTCTTGTTAAATAAAAAAGGGTATCTTTTTATACTAGTAAACACCCGAATGGGCTTTGTGCCGGTTGAAAGATAAAATGACTGCCGGGTACTGTCATAGAAATGAAGATTAACATCCCCTTCTGACAGGAAGCTAACCCCGATGTCTTTTTCATTAGTGATATTTAAAATAGTGGAATAACCTTCCGGTGCCGATCGTACCCCGTAAGGATACTGGCCAGGCACTATTTCCAATATCAATTTTTCTTTTTTCGTAAATGGTTTTAGCCGGTTGAGTTTTCCATTCCTGACGTCCACCGACTTATTGGCTTCTTTTAAAAGCAAACTAAAAGTTTCTTCGTTTTTAAAATCATAAACCCAACCACAGGTTACAGGATATTCCTTTAGCTGTTCAACTTTTTTTTGTTCATAATTTAAATGGAAAAACCGCAACGTATTAGCAGCGGCCTGATAAAATACCAGATGGTCTGCCACCGATGAATATAAAAAATAAGCAGGTGGGGTAACGAGCAGTTCTTTATTAGTTTCCCAGGGGTGCAATGTAATCCCATCAAAATGGCCAGCCGCCACTATTCCATTTTTTGCATACAGGTAATAAATTATATTATCCTTTACTCTGTAATCAATCCACTCATCATGTTCTATTATTTTGTTTACGGTATCCTGCTTAATGATGGCGATGCGTTTACTGTCGAAGTACCATGCCTCTGAGGCATTCAGTTCCAGGAAATTTCCGGTAGTGCCCGGCAGCCTTGAAATTTTTTCCAGAGGGATATTGTAATTGTTGCCGATAATGGCAGCATCCCCATCATATGTTTTTGTGTACATTTTGCCGGAAGCACCGGAATATAGTGCGGCGTAATTAAATCCGGCATACCCATCTTTCTCTGAAAGCACATGCGAACCCGCCACAACGGCTGGCGTCTGTGCAAGAACGACCTGCAAACAGGCCGTGCAAAATAGCAGCAGAATGGTTGTTCTCACTCTGTAAATATAAGCTGCAGCAAGACAACGGGCAGCAGTTTCGTGAAGGGATTTGAGGGTTTGGTGATTGGCTCAAGTGTTTCATGACGAAGGCGGCTTGTTTCATGTATTAATAATTTCTATAAGGATGATTGATAATTATTATTGATATGCAATTCATTTCTTTTCGCCAGTTAAAAAGAACATAAGCTAATGTTTAAACAAAAAATTCCGTATAATTCAATTTTCTTTTTTCTATTGATGGGTTTAATTACTCAAGGGTGCACCAAAGACGTTGACCCTGAATGGGCGGCCTCAGTCTTTGGCTCAAAAGAAGCTTTGCCTCAAAAAATTCTGGATGCCCAGAAATACGATGCTTTTCCTGCCGCCCGGCGAACAACATATTTCCATGAAGATTTTACGAATAATGCTAATGCCTGGCCTTTATTATCTCCAACTACAAGCATTTCGGGAGGTGTTTTCTTTTCTTACGGCAGACAGGCTTTAATAACCAAACAAAAGCCAATTGATGAAACAAAAGATTTTGAGGTTGAAATGATAATTGGATTTAGGGATATGCTTTCTGTAAGTAACAATGGCGTGATATGGAACTATAATAGCAGCACCAAAAAGTATTGGGGGGTTTTCAATACACCTTCAAGCGAAAATGCAAATGAAAATATGGCATTATGTGGACAGTTTAACAATGGGACAAATGAAGTAAACACTGGCGTTAACAAAGTATTAAATTATAATGCAAATGGCATTAGCTGGAATAAATACACTATGCGAAAAGTGGGCGACTATATTATCACATTTATAGATGGTGTGAGAATGTCAACCAGAAAATACATATCCACCGGGGGAAACAGTATAGGCATTAATGACCCTGGCGGCATTGGGGTTGATAAGATTTATATTGACTACATTAATTAATTCAATATGAAAATTAAAGTATTTAGCAGTTTATTATTTTGTTTGATATGCCAGGTTTCCGTTGCACAGGGAAAAGCATTTCCTGAAAATAAATACAGGGATAGTTACAACGCCTACCAAATTACCGGCTTTTCAATTGGCGGCGGGTATAGCAGCAGCCATTTTTTAAATGATGTGTATGGGGTAAATATGGAAGAGGCAAAGATAAAAAGTGGTTTTGGCTATGCTGCCAATATGAGGCTCATATATAAGTCAGTTTTTGCAGAACTAACATATTTCATTTCAAATTTTAATGGCGATGGGATGAAACAGGCTCTTGCCCTGCCGGAAGAATATGCCTTCACCCACAGAGGAGTGGAGGCAACGGCCAATTTTATACTTATGCCAGCCAGCAGCGGAATTTCATTTATTAAACCATACATAGGTGCAGGTTACCAGATAGGTGAGGCTGCCATTACTACAAAGCAATCCTTTATTATTGGTAAAGACCTGCACAGTAGTGAGAAAACAAATGCAGTCCTTGGGCAGGTGGGAGTATTGCTCTTTCCATCAAAGCAGGTTTATATAAGTGCCGCCTATAAACGAAGCTTCGATTCGTTTCAGAAAAACAAAGGCCATTCAAGATTGGAAATAGGGTTTGCCTATTTATTCGGCGGTGGCGACATAAGAATGAAATAAAACCATCTTAACATCTTATAAAGTTGGCTTCAATGAAAAAATTAAACTCATATTTTATTTTCTCCGTGTGCGGGAGCTTATTGTTACAGTCTTGTTATGTATTAAAACCAGATTCTTCAGGAGTGTCAGCTCCAGATTATAATCAGCGGATTGAAATAACAAATCCTCATTATAACCGGGTCATGTCCCCGACTGGCTATGGCGTATTGGCTGCAAGTATTGCAGCAGGAAGTTATGCCGGTATGCAGGCAAAAATCGTACAGACACAAAAAGGTACTGTACGGACAGATAACAAACCGGTAAATGCAATAATAGGTGCAGCTCTTGGTTTTGGAATAAATATGCTGGGTAATAAATTATTTGCTAAGGAAAGGAGGGTTCCAGTGACAGATTTTTCCAAATGGGTTTATTCAGCCAATAAAGAGTATGTGCCCATATTAAATATCAAGGGGGAATATTCTGTTTTTCATAAATCAGCCGAACAAAATTTTGTAGTGAAAAATGCAAAAGACCTGAATGATTTTGTAGCGGCGTTTCCATCAAGTAACAGCTTGGTTGATGTGCTTTCCGATGGAGTTAAAATTGTATCCCGGAACGACCTGGTTACTATTGAAAAAAAAGTTAAGCATTCGGGGGCTATTGGCTTTTTAAGAACAGTAATTATCCGTAATTCAGTTTCAACGAAGGAATTGTTTTCTTCGGCAGAACAATATGGCGATCAAGGTTTAAATATCGAAACTATAGCAGTTGAGAAGGTAAGCAACAAGGAGGATGTAGAAAATTTTGTGGCAAAGTATCCGGCTTCTTCATTCAAAAAATTTGTTTTTTTGAATGCACTTAAAAATTGCACTGACAAAGAATTTGAATATCTGATGAATTTCTATCCGGCTTTTCGCGATATAGCTGCTGAAAAAGGTGAAAGTCTGCAAGCCCGGCAGAAAAGCAATTATTTCAAATTATTTGCCTATGCACAGGGAGCTATTAATACTTTACAACAGTATCTGGAGTTAGCCAAGCAGACAAAAAATATCAGTTATCCGTATAAACAGTATGATATTTTGGGGTTGTACTGGGACAAACAATTGGCAAATCCTTCTGTATCGGGGAATGTGCTAATTGCTGAAACAAAAAACCTGTCAGAGCTCCTCAAAAACAGCAGCCGTGAACTTAAGTTGGATAATATTGATGTAACCGGGTATATCCGGGGCAGGCTGGAGGATGAAGTTAAATCCTCGGTGAGTATTTCATTTGGTAAATTAAATAAAGTGGCCAGTGATGAAGACTGGAAACACTGGCAATTTAACTTTCTATCAGATAAAATATTTCAATATCAGCCCACGGTTGATAATGTAGCGGGTATTTATTCTGCTACCATTACCAATAGCAGCAAATTTGATTTGCCGGTGATGGTAAAAATGGAAGCTGACTTAATGCTAAGTCTTAAAGTGGGCGGAGTGCTGGGGACGGCTGGCAATGTGTTGGCTACATTAACAGAAGGGCGCAGTATGAATGAGATGATGGGGGATATAACAAGTTTGGGTAAAGGGAGTGAAAAATATTATGATGTAATTAAAGCCAAATCTGAATCTGATGTTTTACTTCCTGTGCGCAGTAAAGTTCCTTTTAATAATGCAGGACTTAGTTTATGGGGAATTTATTCCACTAAGTATGAAGTTGAGGCCAAAAACCTGTCGCAGGCTGTTAGTATAGCCGATCATGATATTAACCAGGAAGTATTAAAAAAGCAGGCTCAATGGGCGCAAAACATTGTTAATGGAACTTATGATGCAAAGTTAAGGGGTATTATCAGCGGGAAGGAATATGATATAGAAGAGGAAAATGAAAAGTGGGAAGATTTTATGAGGCGAAACCATACAGAATCGGCTGAAGGAAGGTATTTCGTAGCTAAAAACACAGACACACATGTTTCGGTGTTACTGAAGCCAAACGAGGAAACAGGATTGCTTAACATATACACTGATGATGATGAAGAATCAATGAATGAGGGGTATTCTTCCTTAGTGTATTCCAAAGCCAACCCGGGAAAAAAGTCGGGTACATCAAATTCTATGGAGGATAATACCGTGAATTACAAGTTTTCGGCTAATGATTTTCCGCTTATCGTTCAGGTAAATTATAAAGGCGAAAATGGCAAGTATATAAGTGCAACGATTACACTGAATGCACCCGGTTCTTATGAAATGCATATAAATAAATAATAGTTAAATTAAGATCCTGGTTATTGAAATGTCAGGGAGATAAAAAATAACGATTTGCTGTGTTATAATATACTTGTGTTATTCCTGCTAATGAAGCACCCGTATACGTCCAGGAGGAAAGGGCGGCAGAATAGTATCATGCGGTTTGGTGAAGGGTTTTTGGGGTTTGATGCTGTTATGGGTTTTGTTTTTCAGGGTTTACCTGCTGAAAATTGTTCGCCAGCTTTGCATATTTACGCAGCAGGGGTTCTATCTGCCTTTGTTGCATAAAGAAGGTTTATACAAATACTGGAACGAACTACCAGATTTGTATAAAATTTTGAGCCATACCATTATGGCAAATATACTCGTACTCCATGAAACAGTTGTTTTTTCCATGGGTGTTGTATTGGCAAAGTGGGTGTACCGCTGGGTTGTGTATAGCAGTAGGGCTATGCCATTTACAAGAAGATAAACTTATTTATACAAGGATGTGGCTATAATGTTGCAGTGGAGTAGTAAAAAAGTGTTGGTGCGGTTTTTTGGAGGTTTGATGTCTGACGAGGAGATAGTAAATGCTAAAGTGTATTAATTTGCATTTGAACAGTTCCAATAGAAATAACGGCACTACTACTAATCGGGATAATTGTAAAAAACATTTATTATGAAAAAAGGGATGTTACTATTTTTAGTTCTTTATACTTGCATCAGCATTGCTGTATCTCAGCCGTACCCCTACCCGGTTTTGGAAAAGGGCGGGTCATCAGAGGCTTTGCATGGCATTTCCACGAAAATGTTGTACAGGACAGAAATTCGGTCAAAAGCTAAACAAACCGAATTAATAAAAAAAATAAAAGGGTTTCTCATTGAGTCAGGTCTTCTTGATACTGAAAATGCCAGGCTTGATAAGATTACCGATAAGCTTAGTAGTTTTTCTATACCACTTCAATTCAGGTCGGGTTTTGTGGCAGGCAAAGGGAAAACAATCTTAGCTAAGAGATTACGGCATCCGGTTGTCTTAAGTTTTGATGCAGAATTTGTATTTGCAGACTCTATAATCTCCATCACATTTACAAACTTTACGGAAAAGGTATTTTACGAAATAAAGTATTATAGCGAAGGAAATTATGCGCCAGAATTAGGGAGTAATTATGCTGTGGGCGACCCAATCCCTGCTAAGATTGAAAAGTTGAAGGATGATGTAATGCAGGGAGCAACATTGTTTGGAAAGATAATGACGGTTTATGATGCCGGTGGCACTTCGGGCACCATAAAACTTTCATCGAAAGGGGTTTCTGTTGAAAGCGACAATAGAATAAAGGATAAGTTCAGCGAATTAAACAAAACTCTTAACGAACAATACAATATTATTGATGATGCAGTGGCAAAAAAAATAGGGCTATGGCTATCAGGCCCAGTTCCATTGGAGTATTTCAACAAACTACTTCCCAAGTATAAAAAATATCTTGAAACAGCATCAGGCAGAATTGGCGAAGGTTATTTACTTGTGGTTGACAACGACCGTTGGGATAATTATTTTGAAAAAGTAGTTTTTAATGACGCTCTGTTAAACATTGCTAATTTGATAAGTGGCGAGATAAAAGAAATTAAAAAAGACAACGTAGTTAAATACATATTTTCTGAAGGAATACTACAGCCTGTTCAAACCCCGAAATAACCACGATGAATCGGCAGGTTTTCCTTTTGTTGCTATTTTTTTTAACTCACTGCCTTGCTTTTTGTCAGGAGCTTATTTTGGCTGAAGCTCCGGTAGAGCCACAAAAAATTAACAGCAGGATTGCATCCGCATTATTGGCCAATGATTTCAATACATTTTTCTCAATTTTAGAGAAAGATAAAAGCCTGGTAAATTCATCCGTAATTGAAGTGGAATTATCCGGCAATTATGGCCTTACTTATAAAAAACGCCAAAGCCTGCTGCATTACCTCGTTCGCCGTGTTATCAACAAAACCATTGAGGTAAGTATTGTGCAAAGATTTCTTTCATTCAATCCTGATTTAGCAGTAGAGTTTGATAAGAAAAATGTTTTTTACTATCTATTGGATTACGTCGCATCACATCCCATTGTTGAAGTGGGAGAAGTGGAAGAAATGCTAAAAGCAATTAGCAACCAACCTGCGTTTAATATTAACAAACCCTACTCAAACTTTTTACCTCCGTTGCCATATTTGTTGCGTACTAATCATGAATTTTTAAATGGAAAGTACTCGGAGAATTACATTAGTGAGGATATCATTATGTATTTCATTGAAAAGGGGGCTAACGTCAATACATATGACCAGGTAGAAAACAATCTTACTACTTTTAGTATACAAGGCCATTCCAAAAAATTGATGCAGTACCTGCAAAACAAAGGTGGGAATTTTGACAATAAAAACCTGTCAGGTAAAGATGCTTTCTATTTTGCTGTACAGTCAAACAATACAGGAGTTGTAAAGAATATTGTTGAGAATGGCTATAAGCTTACACTTGCCAAGGCAAATGAGCTAAAAATATCAGAGGTACTAAACAAAACGAACAGCGATTTACTTACTTATTTAACACAGGCACTTTTTAAAGAAATTAAAACGTATGAGGATATTGTAGGATTCATTCATCTTTTTACCGAGAGCAAAAACAAGATACTTGAAAGCAACGTTTATATATCAGTGGGTATACCAGATAATAAAACCCCTCAATTTGTATCTTTTTATGAAACAGGCAGTGATAAACTATCCGCTGAAAACCAGAAAAAGATACTGACCCTGAAAACAAGATACTTAAACAACGTTTCAGGCATAAAGGACTTAATAACCAGATTACAACACTATCCATTGTTTAATTTGAAGTCATTTACCCTGGACTATTATTCATCTGAAGAGACTACAAATCTTTTGCTGAATGAAATTGACCAGGTAAAAGACTTGCTCCTTCACCCTACAACGAAAAATTTTCTAAAGAACAATATAAACGAAGCAAGGTCGGTAGCAAAAACATTTGCCTCAAACTTTGATTTTTGGATTACGGCCAATCCCAGGCAGTATTTAAAATTTACGAAAGCTACATTTAGCGTTCCGCCGGGGTCTGACTTTATACATTTATTAACCGAACTAAAAAAGTATTTACTAAGCCTAAAGAGGGAACACCTATCAATTATTGGAATAGATGCCGAGAAAAATGTTGAGGAAATTTACGGCATTGGTATAAAAGAAAACAAAGGTATTGTGTGCTTTCGTTGGTACAGGGAAGGAAAAATGGGAGACGATGATTTTCTTGCAGTTAATACCGGCTTTTCAGCACTATCTGATAAAATTAAAAATTACCTGCAACAATGGGGTTGCTCGGTAATTAAAACTGACTATTTAGGTTCAATGGCTTATGATGAAGAAAGGATAAGACGAAGAGAAGAAAGTAAAATTGAGCAATGTGAGAATTGTGTGATTGATGTTAACAAATCCGAAGTGCCAAGAATTGTTGAAAAATCGAGCCTCATATTTGGTACTTATACAGACAAGGAGTATGGAATGATAACGATGAAAAATGGCTCTACTTATAAATGGGACAAAAAAGGAGACACATATATTTATGTACAAGAAGGCCTGCTTGGAAGTAGGCAAGAGTTTAGTTCTTTTGAGAAAATGTATGCGAGCCTGATAAAGAGCTGCAGAACTTATTATTGTAATCAGTAACGGAGAGTTACCATATCTTTTTGGTTTCTCTCGTAGATCCCGTTTTTTGTTCAAATAACTATTTTGGAGATTTTGATACTGAAGGCATTTATTTTCTTGCAATTATAAAAATGACTTAGAAACTGTTTGAGTTAATTAAATTTTTTCCCCATTAGGTTTAGCATTGCAATATATAGAAAGCTGATAGCTGATTCTTTTGTTCTCTCATAATCTATTACCAGCCGTCTGAAATTTTCGATCCATGCAAAAGTTCTTTCTACTATCCTGCGTTTTGGTATTACTTGCCACTTACCGCTATCATCGGCGGTTCAGGCATCTACAAGTTTATTAAACAATAATTTTAATTGGCAAAACTGACAGCATTCACCACCTTCACATAATATTGTAATGTAAATAATATTACTATGCCCCGCTATTGCCTTGCCCTCGACCTGAAAGATGACGAAGCCCTGATCAGCGCTTATGAAGCGCATCATAGAAATGTATGGCCAGAAGTGCTGGACAGCATTAAAGGCTCCGGGATTACCACTATGGAAATTTATCGTGCCGGCAATCGTCTCTTTATGATAATGGAAACAACTGATGTGTTTTCGTTTGAAAGAAAAAGTGAATTGGATGCAGCAAATAAAAAGGTGCAGGAATGGGAAACATTGATGCTGAACTTTCAGCAATACTTACCATTTGCCAGGCCGGGAGAAAAATGGGTATTGATGCAGAATATTTTCAGACTGTAGCGGTAAAGGGCTGCTTACTTTTCTTTTGTCTCCTGTAAATAAAAAGAGCCAACATGGTAATCGCTGCACCTGCTACCGCCAGGGCAATATCTTTATGCGCATCCCACACATCACCCTGGGTAGCTACATAGGTTTCGCCGGTTTCTTTTGTAGTTAGTTCTGCTACTGTCCACTCAATTAATTCGAAAATACAGGCAAGGCTTAAGGTTATTTCTACAGGCAAAATATACTGCCAGCGGCCTTTCACATTTAACCTGTTTAACAAATATTCATGTAGTGGGTAAGCCAGTAAGAAACCAAAGCCGAAATGCACAACCCTGTCGTAAGGGTTTCTCCACAGGTTATATTTTTCCTGGAAGTATTCCCCAACGGGGTTTTGTGTATAGGCATACATAGCCCCAAAGATGTGCAGCAGCAAAAAAAGAAAGAAGAAGAGGTAGCTCAGGTCACTGAATGTAAACCTCCTGTAACTCAAAATGCACCAGACTGAGAAGATAAACACCAGCATATTTTCAATAAACCAATCCGTAACATCAATACAGTTGATGTACATAAAAAACCACAGTGCTACAAATGATATGACTAAGGTGATCAAAAAACCGTTGGTTGAAAATGGCAACCGGCCAGCCTTAGTTGCCGTGGAAATATTTTTAAACATACAGTTGTGTTTGCTTACGGAAGGTAAAATAAGAAATCAAATCTGCTGTATGCTATGTGTCATTTTGTTTAACAGATTTGTAACAGGGCAAGGCTTGATTAACATGCTTTATTGGTAGTATTCAGCTTTGATAAATACTGTAGCTTAGCATTTATGAAAATCGGTCCCCGCATTCTTGTAGCAGGTATTGGTAATCCCATCCGCAGCGATGATGGCATCGGTCCGTATATCTGCCGGTGTATTGAAGAGGGGAAGTGTAAGGGTGTAACAACTGCCATTTATCATCAACTGCACACTGAACTAACTGAGGAATTTCTTCAGTTTGATATGGTGATTATTGCTGATGCCGCTGTTGAGGGTGCTGATGTTGAATTCTACCGTTTAGATGAAAAAGGAATAAGCCCTGTTGCTTCTTCACATCATGTTAATGCCACGTTACTGCTGTCGCTGGCAAAACATTTGTATCAAAAAGAACTGAACATAATGATATGTTCGGTGAGGGGATATGATTTTGAAATGGGAGAAAAATTTTCTAATGCGGGAAAAAATAATGCTGACGAGGCCGTCAGCATTATCTTGAATTGGATTTATAAGCAGTTGGTTTAACGGACTAATTTCTTTCCACTCTTTTTACCAGGTTTCCCTTTTTATCTTTTACTTCAATTACCATTGGCATTTGTCCCAAGGCATGTGTAGAGCAGGATAGACAGGGGTCATAACAGCGAATGGTAGATTCTACCCTGTTCAGCATACCTTCTTTGATGTCGTCACCTTTCACATATTGCCTGGCTACTTCAAGTACGGAACGGTTCATAGAGGGATTGTTCTGACCGGTGGCAATAAGCAGGTTTACTTTCAGCAGCTTTCCTGTTTCATCTGTTTTGTAATGATGGAACAAAGTACCTCTTGGTGCCTCAGAACTGCCAATGCCTTCTGTATAATTCCAGCGGCCATGGTGCTGAATGTTTAATGAAGTCACTTCCGGATCTTTCAGTATGCGTTCTGCATCTTCCACGTCGCTCAGGGCTTCAATTAACCTTGTGTAGTGGTAATAGAAAGTGCCATGTACCGGTTTGCCACCACTCATGTGCTTGAATTTTTCAAACTCTTCCTGTGCCTGTGGTGTTTTCATACGGCTGCAAACGTTGAGGCGTGCCAGTGGCCCCACCCTGTAAAAACCTCTGTCGAAACCATAAGGCTTGAAGTAAGGATATTTCAGGTATGACCAGTTAACAGAACGTTCGGCTATAAATTCAAGATATCTTGTGGGATCAAGCTGATCCTGCAAAATAATGCCATCACCATCCATGAAGCGGAGCTTGCCATCATACAGTTCATGTTCGCCGCCGGGCCCTACAGTTCCCAGGTATAATGTGGGAGATGTGGCGAAGGTGTTTACCATCTCAGCATTTTCTTCATGAAACTTCTTGATGATATTGATTCCAAGATGAACAGTTTCCAATGCTTCAGGAATCCATTTGAGCAAAGCCTTCCTGTTTTCTTCTGTAAGCGGATAGGCCATACCTCCGGGTACGATACCCATAATGTGTATTTTCTTACCGGTGATGCGTTCACTAAGCTCCTGTCCGAATTTCCTTAACCTGATACCACGAACAGCTATGTCAGGAAATTTTTCTGCCATACCGAGAATATTTCTTTTTGCCGGATCGCTGTCATATCCCATCAAAAAGTCTGGTGAAGACAGGTGGAAAAAAGAAAGGGCATGTGATGAAAGATTCTGTCCAATGTGCATAAGCCTGCGCAGCAGGTTGGCTGTGTAAGTTGGCCTGAGGCCTTGTATCATTTCACAGGCTTTTACGCTGGCCAGAGTATGGCTGGTTGGACAAATGCCACAGATACGTGGAGTGATGGTGGGCATCTCGGTGTACATACGGCCTTCACAGAATTTTTCAAAACCCCTGAACTCATTTACATGAAACAATGCATCACTTACATTGCCGTTATCATCGAGTTCGATTGTTATATTGGCATGTCCTTCTATCCTGGTTACAGGAGAGATAAATATTTTACGCTTATCCATATTTCAATTTTTTAGCCTCACTTAAATTAGGTATTCTGTCGTTCAAAAATTCAAACAATACATAGAAGATAGTGTCTGCATCGGGCGGGCAACCGGGAATTACAAAATCCACTTTCACCACCTCCTGAAGAGGAACTACTTTGTCGTTCAGTTTTAACAGTGACGGATGGTCGGGCACCAGGCCAATGTGATCGTTGCTGATGGCATGTACATAGGATGTTTCAAACACATCTTTCAGATCGAAGTAGTTGCGCATGCCGGTTACATTGGTCATCACAGCACAATCGCCAAAGGCGATGAGTGTTTTGCAATGCTTGCGGATGTGCAATATTTCCCGGTGATGTTCATCGCTGGTAACAGAACCTTCCACCAGTGCAATGTCCACTTCGGGAAATTCCTTACCGTCTACCACCGGACTTTTAACGATGTCGGCCAGCTTGGCAACATCCAGTATTCTTTCGTCAATATCCAGCAAAGACATATGGCAGCCGGAACATCCGCCGAGCCACACCGTTGCTAATTTTTTCTTACTCATTTTGATATTATTAATTCAGTTGAACCATTAAGAAATTAAGGTTCATTAAGAATTTGTTTAATTGTCTTAATGCCTTAATGGTTAAAGTTTACAATTTCATTTTCCTTCTTTCCACCAGTTCTGTAACCATTACGGGGTTCTTTTCTAACTGTCCCTGTACAATGGCTTTTGGCCAGATGGCGCCTGTAGGACAAGCATGCAGGCATTTGCCACATGATGTACAAGTGGTGGATTGTCCCCAGGGTGTGTTGAAGTCGGAAATAATGCGTACCTGGTGGCCACGGTTCATCACATCCCAGTTGTGGGCGCCTTCCACTTCATTACATACTCTTACACAACGGGTACACATAATGCAGCGGTTGTGATCCATAACATACCATGGGTGTGATGTGTCCACTTCGCATTGCGGGAACAGGTGCGGATAGCGGATATGATCAAGTTCAACTTTGTAACCCAGGTTTTGCAATTCGCATTTTCCATTTGATACACAAACGGCACATACGTGGTTGCGTTCGGCAAAGAATAATTCGGTAGTAATGCGCTGGTACCTTTTAATCCTGTCGGTTGTAGTCTTAATGGACATATTCGGTGCCACTTTGGTGGTACAGGCAGAAAGCAATTTGTTGATGCCTTCCACTTCAACAAGGCAGAGACGGCAGGCACCAATATCAATGATACCTTTCAGGTGGCACATGGTTAGTATTTCGATTCCGTTTTCCCTGCATACTTCCAGAATGGTCTTTTGCGGTTCAACGTCAAACTTTTTTTCATCTATTGTAACAGATATCTTGTTCATACAACTTTCTTTGAAATGGTTTACGCTTCTTTCAAAATTTTACTTTCATATTCCTGCCTGAAGTGGCGGAGTGTACTGAGCAAAGGATTGGGTGCAGAACCACCCAGGCCGCACAGGCTGGTTTCTTTTACATACACAGCCAGTTCTTCAAGCCGGTCAAGGTCAATTTGTGAGGCTTTGCCATCATATATTTTCTGAAGCAGATCATGCATCATTTTTGTTCCCACACGGCAGGGTACGCATTTACCACAACTTTCATCCATGCAGAACTCCATGAAGAAACGGGCCACATCCACCATGTCTGAACTTTGATCCATCACAATCAAACCGCCAGAACCCATAATGGAGCCAAGGCTGGTGAGTGATTCGTAATCCATTTTTACATCAAGATGTTCCGCAGGAATACAACCTCCGGAAGGACCACCTGTTTGCGCTGCTTTAAATTCGCCACCACCCTGTATGCCACCACCAATTTCAAACACCACTTCACGCAATGTTGTGCCCATTGGTACTTCTATCAATCCTGAGTAGTTAATTTTTCCTGCGAGGGCAAATACTTTTGTACCGGCACTTTTAGCAGTACCTGTTTCACTATACCATTCACCATCGTTTTGAATAATCGGTGCTATCGCCGCAAAGCTCTCAACATTATTAATCAGCGTTGGCTTTCCCCACAGGCCGGATTCGGCCGGGAATGGAGGTCTTGGTTTTGGTGTTCCCCGTTTTCCTTCAATGGAAGCGATAAGGGCAGTCTCTTCACCACAAACGAATGCTCCGGCACCAATCCTTACTTCCATTTCGAAAGAAAATTCGCTGCCAAGGATATTCTTGCCAAGCAGCCCATGCTTTGTAGCTTGCTTGATGGCCTGCTCGAAACGTTTAATTGCCAGAGGGTATTCGCCACGGATGTAAGCAAAACCTTTACTTGCACCAATTGCATAACCGGCAATGGTCATGCCTTCTATAATGCGATGTGGGTTGCCTTCCAGCACACTGCGGTCCATAAAAGCTCCGGGGTCACCCTCATCTCCATTGCAGATAACATATTTCTGAGGGCTTACGTATTTATAAACGGTTTCCCATTTCAAACCTGTTGGATAACCGGCACCGCCACGGCCACGGATGCGGCTTTGCTTTACTTCAGAAATCACTTCTTCAGGGCTCATCCTGAACAGTGCTTTATCTAATGCCTGGTATCCGCCAACAGCGAAATAGTCTTCTATTTCTTCGGGGTTAATGTCGCCGCAATCTTTCAAAGCAATCTTCAGCTGCTTTTTAAAGAAAGGATCTTCGCTGGCATTAACGAAAGGCTTTTCTCTTGAGTCGGCAAACAGCAGCATGTCTTCTATTGGTTTGCCTTCCACAATCTGGCTTTGTATAATCCTGTCGAGATTTTCGCAGTTCACATGCTGATAGATAGTATTCTCAGGCAGGTGTTTTACCAATGGTCCCTGGTTACAAGGGCCCATACAGCCTGAAGGAACGACTTCTATTTCTTTATCCAGTCCTCTTGTCTTTATTTCATCCTGAAGCTTTTTAAGCACTTCTTCCGAGCCGGATGATATACAGCCGGCCCCGCAACATACACATATCTTGTGCTTCATTTGCTTGTGCTTGTCCTTAGCCTTTTCTACGATGGCCTGTAATTCATGTCGGTTCATATATTTCCAATTTTCTCGTTAATTGAATTGATGACGGCTTCTTCGGTTACTTTACCATGCACATCATTATCTATTACAACGGCAGGGGCAAGTCCGCAAGCGCCAATGCAACGGGCTACCTGCACACCCAGTTTGTTGTCGGCTGTAACCTGTCCGGGTTTTAAAGCAAACTGGCTTTCAATCTTATTGAGTAAAGCCTGTGCTCCTTTAACATAACAGGCAGTGCCTGTGCAAACAAGACAGGTGTGCTCGCCTTTTGATTTAAGGGAGAAGAAATGATAGAATGTAACAGTTGAGTACACTCTGGAAGGCGGCAGGCGAAGCTCTTTTGCAATGAAATCCAGCACTTCTTTTGGCAGAAAGCCAAATGCATTTTGCGCAGTGTGCAAAATCTCAATCAGTGCATCGGGCTTGTAGCCTTCTTTTTTCATTTTGGCAGCAATGAGCTTTACCCGTGGATCAGTCTTAGACAGCTCATGTGCATGAGCAGGATGATGATGGGTATGATGTGTTGCAGTCATATCACTTAATGTTTAAACAGTCTTTTAAATCTGGCGAAGAGGGAATGTTGAGGCAGTTTACCCTGCAAAAAAATATGTTGAGTAAGCGTATCACATGAATGGCAATCGAAAGAATGCTTTCGAAAAAGCGAGGCTAAGCTATTGTGACAAAAATCACCTAAGCATGACTATTATCAACCCGTATCCTGTTTTTAAGCAATCGGGCATTTATCAATAGACAGACCTTAAAAACTTGACTTTAATCATATTAGGCTATGACCTGCTTAATTTTTTTCGGCTTATCCCGGTTGTAATTTGTTAGCATCTTCAACCAAAAAATCCCGGACATGAAAGAACCTCTTCAAACCCGGATGATGGATCAGTTGTGGGATTTACAATTAAGTAATGGTTATATTACCGATGAGGATGTAATAAGATTGTCACACCAGTTCAACCTTTCTGAAATAGAAGTGGAAGGTGTGGTTTCTTTTTATCATTTTTTTCACCGTAAGCCCACAGGCAAATACACTATTTATCTTAACAACAGTATTGTGGCTGATATAAAAGGGTTCAGCCGCATCAAGGAAACGCTGGAACGTGAAACCGGAGCCACCTTTGGCTCTGTTGACCGGACCGGGACTTTTGGTTTGTTTCTTACGCCGTGTATTGGCCTGAGCGACCAGGAACCATCGGCGCTGATTAACTTCTATCCGTTTACCAATCTTAATGCGATTAAGATTAAAGACATCGTTTCTTCTCTTAAACGTGGTGTTGATCCGGAAACTATCTGCGATTTGCCTGCAGATAATATCCGCTATACACCTCCGGGAAACAAAACTGTTTTTTTTAAGGAATTTGTTAATGGTTCTGCATTAGCAAGAGCTGCCACACTTGGGCCTGATGGTGTGCTGGAAGATTTGAAGAAAGCAGAACTGGCCGGCCGGGGTGGTGCCTATTATCCTACCTGGAAAAAATGGAATGCAGCCCAATTGCAGTCATCAGCAACAAAGTATGTTATCTGCAACGCCGATGAAGGAGAGCCAGGTACATTTAAAGACAGGGTGCTGATTAATACACAAGCCAGCACACTGATTGAAGGAATGATTATTTGCGGATATACTATCGGCGCCGAAAATGGAATTATTTATCTGCGTGGAGAATACCGCTGGCTAAGGAATAAACTTGAAACAGCCATTGAAGAATACCGGAAAGCAGGGCTGTTGGGAACTGATTGCGGAAATATAAAAGGATTCAATTTTGATATCCGGGTGCAGATGGGTGCCGGCTCTTATGTTTGTGGTGAAGAAACAGCACTGCTTGAATCACTGGAAGGAAAAAGAGGCGAGCCAAGAACCAAGTGGTATTTCCCGGTTGAGAAAGGATACCTGCAGCAACCCACTGTAATTAATAATGTGGAGACCTTTTGTGCCGCAACAAGAATTATTGAGATAGGTGCAGATACGTACATGAGCCAGGGCATTCCGGGTTCACCCGGGGTAAAACTGCTGAGCGTATCAGGTGATTGTAAGCTGCCGGGCCTGTATGAAATTGAATGGGGTATGACGGTGGCTGAACTGCTGGAACTGTGTGAAGCAGAAGACCCGTATTACATACAAGTGAGCGGCCCTTCAGGTGAGTGTATCTCCATCAAAGAAAAATACCGGCGCATTTCCATGCTCGACCTGCTGGCCCGAAAAGACATACGTTGCGGTGGTTCGTTTATGATATTCAGTAAACAAAGAGACTTGGTAAAAGTGCTGCTGAACTTTTCAGAATTCTTCATGTCAGAATCATGCGGCATTTGCACACCTTGCCGTGCAGGCAATTTTATTATTCAGCGCAAACTGGAAAGATTGCAGAACGGCCTGGCCAACGAAGCCGATTTAAAGGAACTGAAAAGCTGGGGCACCATTATGAAAAATACCAGCCGGTGTGGCTTAGGCAAAACCGCTACCAACAGCCTTATATATGCAATGGATAAGTTTCACGACTATTTTATGCTGCGGCTGGATAAAGAATACAACGGCCTGAACCTGAAGTTTGATATTGAGGCAGCAACAGAAGAATATGAGAAATACAAAATCTGAATGTTATGTCAAATCTGGTAAATATTACAATTGACGGGAAAGCCATTCAGGCCGAAGAAGGAAAGAACCTGATGCTGGTGGCAAGGGAGAATGGCATTTTTATTCCCTCGCTTTGTTTTTATGAACATATTGAACCGCCATTAGGCACCTGCCGTGTCTGTACTTGTAAAATAAATGGTAAATACAGCCCTGCCTGCACAGAGAAAATAACTGAAGGGCTGACAGTGGAAGTAAACACTGAAGAACTGGTTGACAGCCGGAAAGCTTTAGTGGAAATGATGTTTGCCGAAGGCAATCATATTTGTCCTGCCTGTGAAAAAAGCGGACACTGCGATTTGCAGCACATGGGTTATGAACTCGGAATTTCTTCAACAAGATTTCAGCACTTGTTTAAGGACAGGGCAATTGATTATAAACCCAGCCGGATGGTAATGGAGCACAACCGTTGCATTAAATGCCTGCGTTGTGTGGTGGATGTAAAAACGGAAGACGGGAAAAAAGTTTTCAACTATCAGGACAGGGGCAATGAAACTTATGTGGGAATTGATTATGAGCAGGAAGAAAAACTTTCGGAAGAGCAGGTGATGAATGCCATGAGAATTTGTCCTACCGGTGCCATTATTGTACGGGGTGTAAGCCTCGCTAAACCATTTGGCGACCGTAAGTATGACATGGATTCAGTGCAGAAAGACTATTCAAAAAGAAAACAGGGGCACCGGTCAAGGCCAACCATGATGGAGAAAAAAATTGTGGCTACCGTATCACTGGCGGGATGTTTCGGTTGCCACATGTCGCTGCTTGATATTGATACGGACCTGCTGGATGTGGTGGAGCTGATTTCGTTTGACAAATCGCCGCTCACCGATTTTAAAAACTTTACATCCCGTTGTCACATAGGCATTATAGAAGGTGGTGTTTGCAACTCAGAGAATATTGAAACGTTGCGCAAGTTCAGGGAGCATTGTGATATTCTTGTTTCGCTGGGCGAATGTTCTATCTGGGGCGGATTGCCAACTATGCGAAATTCCATTCCGCTGAGTGAATGCCTGGAAGAGGCTTACCTCAACTCACCAACCAGCGAACCCGGGGCCAATATTGTTCCTTATCACGAAGACCTCCCGAAAATATTGGACAGGGTGTATGCCTGTAGCGAGATAGTGAGAATTGATTATTTCATTCCGGGTTGCCCGCCTGATGCGAATCATATATGGAAAGCGGTTAAAAATATTTTGTGGGGAGAAGAATACTCCATTCTGTACTCCGAGTTTAAGTATGACTAATAAACTGTTTGTTCTATGACCAGGAAAATAACCATAGACCCTGTAACAAGAGTGGAGGGCCACGGCAGGGTAACCATACATCTTGATGAGTACGGCCAGGTAAAAGACTCTTTCTTTCATATAGTGGAGTTCCGGGGCTTCGAAAGGTTTATACAAGGACATCCATATTGGGAAGCGCCGGTGCTGGTACAAAGGCTTTGTGGTATATGTCCGGTAAGTCACCATCTTGCTGCAGCAAAGGCTATTGATCAGTTGGTGGGCATTGACCCAAAAGATTTGTCTCCTGCTGCAACCAAGTTGCGCCGGCTGATGCACTTTGGCCAGATTTTTCAGTCACATGCCCTGCATTTTTTTTATCTCGCTTCACCAGATTTGCTGTTTGGAGTTGATGCTCCCGCAGAAAAAAGAAATGTGGTGGCAGTAGCTGTCGAAAACAGGGAACTGGCAGTAAAAGGAATAACCATGCGGCGTTTTGGTCAGGAAATCATCAAAGCAGTGGCTGGCAAAAAAATCCACGGCATACTGGCAGTGCCCGGAGGTGTGCATAAAACCTTCACACAACGGGAACGGGATTTCTTCATGGATGGAAAGGAGATTGAGAATATAGATACTATGATTGAATGGTCTTTAGGGGTGATTGATTTTATGAAGGGGTATCATGAAAAAAACAGGAAACTGCTGGATGAATTTGCAGAGTTTCCATCTGGCCACCTCGGCATGGTAAATGAACTGGGGGCAATGGATTTGTATGATGGCAAACTAAGGGCAATTGACCACGAGGGAAACAGGACGCTGAATGATATTTCCACTGATTTGTATGAGCAATATTTCAGCGAAGCGGTAGCACAATGGTCGTACATGAAGTTTCCATACCTGAAAGGGGTGGGAAGGGAAAAAGGCTGGAACAGGGTTGGTCCGCTGGCAAGAATAAACCTGTGCGATTTTATTCCCACGCCGCTGGCTGAAAAGGAAAGGCAGGCTTTCATCGCATTTACAGGCAAGAAGATAAATAACAGCACCATGTACTCACACTGGGCAAGATTGATAGAAGTGCTGCATGCTGCCGAAGTAATGAAAGAGCTGCTGAATGATCCTGAACTTTTGGGAGAAGACCTGGTAAGAAAAGGAACACCCCGTTCAAAAGGTATTGGTATTATTGAAGCACCGAGGGGCACACTAACGCATCACTACGAAGTAGATGAAAAAGGGATGATTACCCGTTGTAACCTCATTGTATCCACTACGCATAATAATGATGCAATGAACACTGCGGTGAAATGGGTGGCCAATAATGTTATCAGCCGAAAAGGCGCTATCACTGATGGTATGCTCAACCAGGTGGAAGTAGCCATCAGGGCATATGACCCTTGTCTTAGCTGTGCCACCCAGGCAATGGGTAAGATGCCACTGAAAGCAGAACTGTACAATTATAAAGGAGAGATGATAGATGAGCGATTTAAATACTGATATAAAAAAGATTTTGGTTATCGGCATAGGCAACTGTGGCCGTCATGACGACGGCCTGGGCTGGAAGTTTACCGAGATGATATCAAAACACAGCCAGGGAAAAGTTGATTCTGAATACAGGTACCAGTTACAGGTGGAGGACTCAGTGCTGGTGAGTAAGTATGATACGGTAATATTTGCTGATGCTTCTCACTCCAAACTGAAACAGGGATTTGAGATACACCGCTGCAGGGCGGCAACACATTATTTCTACTCATCGCATATGCAAACACCTGAAACTATTTTATACCTCGCAAAAGAATTGTACAATAAGATTCCTAAATCCTTTATTGTGGCTATTAAAGGCCATATTTGGGGGCTGGGTACCACACTGAGCCGTGTGGCTGAAAAGAATCTTGAAAAAGCTGTTTTGTCTTTTGAAAAAGAGTTTTTTAAAGTTGCAACATAGACAGTAAACGGTGTACAGCTTCCGTTTTGCTGATAAAAATCAGGCAGCAAAGTAACAATTGTCACTATGACAGTTTTACAATTGTCTGACATGTCATGCCCGGTAATGATGAGCATCATTTCCCGCCCCCTGAATTCTGTCTAATATCGCATTCTCAAATTGACCTAAAATTTTGGCTCATGTCTTCTTATATCGCCAGTTTATTCATACTGCCGCTTGTAGTAAGCGGCTTGCTACTCCTGCTGCCTAAGCAGCCGGCACGGTTCCTGGTCATTGTTTCTGCTGTGGCCTTATCGGCTTTATCGCTCTACCTGTTTATTAATGTGGACGAACCGTATAAATTCGGTGTGCCGCATTATGTAAATGAAATAGTGGCCGGAGCTGATATTCTGCTGCTGCTTTATTTTGGATGGATTGCCATCCGCAGGAAAAACCTGCTGGTGGGTGTGATGAGTGTGCTGCAGCTCGGAGGGCTGTTGTATTTACTGAAAACATTACCAGCCGATCATTCAATGCAGTTTATGGTGGACAAGCTGAGTACATTTATGTTTCTGCTTATTAATGTTATCAGTGGCGTAATTGCCATCTACTCGTTGAAGTATATCGATGAAGAAGACTGCAGCAGTTTCCGTAAAAAATATTTTCTCTCCATCTTGTTCTGGTTTATTGCAGTAATGAACCTGATTGTTTCATCAGACAATATGGAATATTTCTTCCTGTTCTTTGAGTTAACTACTCTGGCTTCATTCCTCTTTATCGGGTTCAGAAAGGATAAAGAATCAGTTAATAATGCACTTACCGCTTTATGGATGAACCAGATTGGCGGGCTGGCCATACTGGCAGCTATTTTCTTTATAGCATATAACGGTTATGGAGAAGCCACATTTACCAACCTGCTGGAAAATACCGGCGCAACTGGTATTTTATTGCCGCTGGCTTTATTGAGTGTTGCAGCTTTAATCAAAGGAGCCCAGATGCCTTTCAGCAAGTGGCTGCTGGGTGCGATGGTGGCTCCCACACCGGTTAGTGCCCTTCTCCATTCATCAACCATGGTGAAGATTGCACCATTTATTATTCTTCGCCTGTCTCCGGCACTGAGGGATACACCTGTTGCTACTGTGATTATTGCATTAACAGGTTTTGTGTTTATCGCTGCGGCCATCGGCGCATTATCTCAGGATAATTTCAAACGCATATTGGCTCATTCTACTATTGCTCTGCTGGCATTAATGATTATGATGGGTGCTGTGGGCACCCCGGTAACTATTGTTGCCGCACTGGCCCTCATCCTGTTCCATGGTATTTCAAAATGTATGCTGTTCCTTAATGCGGGCATATTAGAAAGGGTCTTCCACCTGAAGCAGTCATCCGATATGGATAAACTGGGCGAAAGCGGACCGTTTACTTCGCTTGTCATCACCATTGGATTTATGTCGTTGCTGCTGCCGCCATTCGGCGCCTTTATTGGTAAGTGGATGAGTATTGAAACCCTTGGAGCTATGACAGCAGATAAGAAAATTTTAGGCGCATTGGTGATGGTGGCTGTTGCCTGTGGTGGTGCTGTGTTGTCCTTACTGTATTTTAAAGTAATGGGCCTCATGATTGCCCGAAGCGGGGAAAATGATAAACTTAATTTTGAAAAAACAGGTTCTATTTTTTCAGGAACCATTTATGTACTCATCGGGTTGATTATTTTGAGTATGCTTGGTTTGCCCTGGCTGGTTACAGAATATTTTGCCCCTGTTGCTGAAGAATCTCTTAAAATGAATGTGCCTGTGATAACAGAAGGCTGGAATGTATATATCGGCCCGATGAAACTGCCGCTGGTTCCATTGCTGATAGCATTCTTCCTGCTGCCGGTTACTATTATTGCGGCCATGTTCGTCCGCTTTAAGAATGTGGACAGGGCGAAAGAATATATGTGTGGTGAAAAAGTAAATTATACTTTCTCCTCCTTCTATTTTTCAACAGATAAGGCTACTCCATATTTCTATGCAACAGGTGTTCTGTTTTTTGTTGCATTAATTATTGTGGCACTGATATAAAATGATTTGTTATGAATGATTACCTGATTCCGGTTTTACTGATTGTGCTGGCCCCTGTTATCGGCGGTTTGATTTACGGCTTTGAAAGGGTGGTAAAAGCAAGGATGCAGAGAAGAATTGGCCCGCCATT
>CALLZY010000010.1 GCA_937858715.1 uncultured Chitinophagaceae bacterium
CAGTATCCTTACCGGCGCATCAACGGCGGCGATGGCATGCAGGCACAGGTGGACACCAGGGATAACAGTACGGTGTATTCCGGCTGGCAGTTTGGTTATTACGGCAGGTATAACAAAGAGAAAAAAAGAATGCAGCGCTTCATCAGGCCGCAGCATGAACTGGGAGAAAAACCGCTTCGCTTTAACTGGCAGACACCTATCCTGCTGAGCAAACACAACCAGGACATACTCTACTTTGGCAGCAACCGCTTTTACCGTTCGCTCAACCAGGGCGATACACTTATTGCCATGAGCAATGATCTTACGGACGGTAAAGCACCCGGCAATGTGCCTTTCGGAACGATAACCACCATCACCGAATCGCCTCTTCGCTTCGGGTTAATTTATACCGGTACCGATGATGGCAATGTGCATATCACCAAAGATGGCGGCTACACCTGGCAGCGGCTGGATGCCGACCCGTCTTACGAACTGGTAAGCAAAAAAGCAAAAGCTAAAGAAGACAATGGCAAACTCATTACCCACAACCTTTGGGTAACCCGTGTTACTGCATCGCAGCACAAAGAGGCAAGAGTGTATGTATCTCTTAACGGCTACCGCTACGACAATTTTTTGCCCTATCTCTATGTAAGCAATGACTACGGAGCCTCCTGGAAACAGTTTGGCAAGAACCTGCCCGCCGAACCGGTGAATGTTATAAAAGAAGACCCCAAGAATGACAGCATTTTATATGTTGGTACAGATGGCGGCCTCTATGTAAGCTTTGATGCAGGCAACAGTTTTATGCTGTGGAATGCAGGTATGCCCCTATCGGTGCCGGTGCATGATATTGCCATACAGCATCGGGATAATGAAATAGTGGTGGCCACCCATGGCCGCAGCCTTTATGTAGCCAAGTTAGACGATGTGCAGGCTATTAAAAAAGACCCGGAATGGATGAAGAAAAAACCAAAGCCGAAGAAGGAAGAGAAAGAAGAGGAAGAAGAATGATAATTGATAATGGATAATTTTCTTCCCAGGGTCTGCTCTGCCAAGTTTCCCCCTTGCCAAGCGAGTGTCGGATGGCCTTGTGGTAGTTTTGTGGCACTCGCCGTAATTTCAAATTGAGTCTTTTAGTATTGGCAAAGAATTACTGCGAGTTAAAAGGATATTAATTTGGCAGCACCGCTTAAAAAACCTGGGGCCGCCGGATACAATGCTATGCATTGAGACCCGGCATTTACATTTACTAACTCTAAAAAATGGCAAATGAAATTAAATTACGTAATGATATACTAAACGCAATGGTGTAATAAAAGGAAGATAATAAACAAACCATAGATTTTGTAAATTATTTAAATGCCACTTTATAAAAATGTAAAGGGGTTTTTTACCGGAAAAGTTTTGGGAGTGTTTTTTCAAGTACAGCATCCAATGCACTTATCCATAATGTCAAGCGCAACATTTGTTCATCATCAAAATAAATAGCTGTGCTTTTTTGAACAATCGTTTGAAGACCCGTTTTCAATTTCTCTTTTTCTTCGGCAGTTATCTTTACCAAAATTGTTTTGGGCAAAGAATCAAGTATCGAAAGAGCATCTTCTGCCCTCACACTGGCTTTCTGCATGAAAATTATGAGCTTCTCATTACCATTATAATACAATGCTGTTTTGAACAGTTCCCTTGCACCGATGTAAGATTTTACAAAACTGTAAGCAGACGGCGATTTTTGGGCAATTGCAGAAATTGAAAATAGAATAAGCAGAGTGAATAAGAACAAAACTTTTTTCATCTTTAAAAGTTTGTGCCTTACAGTCCCCTATCAGGCGATATTAAAAATTAGCGTGGGGCAGATAGCTTAGGCAGAGAGGGACTGCGAAGACCCTTGAACCAAAAGACTATAAACCCACGCATTACGTGAGCATAATAGCTTCGTTCTTGGTTCAATTTGAAAATTTGCAGTTTTCTCTACCAGAATTTCAGCTAAACGCTATTACTTAGTTATTTCAGTTTCCTTTCATTTTTAATTCATCAATTTGTTTTCGTGTCAGCCATGCCGTATTCAAGGCTAAAAAGATGGCATCCTTAAATGAAATCCCTTTTTCCCAATACTTTTTTTTGCCTCGAATTTTTCATAAATCTCTTATACGAATTTATGTCAATTTAAGCAATTCATAATGGCTGACCCGGCTCTGCCAAGTTTCCAACTTCGCAGTTATTATGTTCTTAATGGTCTCTGACCGCTTCACTATTAAGATAAAAGCAAAATGCCGCCCATTCACTGGCGGCATTTCTGTTAACCATCATTATTAATCACTAAAAATGTTTGAACCGTTCCCAGCAGGATTTCTCCAGCATCTCCCTGTCATCAGGGTGGGCAATATTGATAATGGCTTTAGCCCTTTGTTTCAGGTTTTTGCCCCACAGGTAAGCCACGCCATACTCAGTTACTAAATAATGGATATGTCCACGGGTGGTTACCACACCGGCCCCCTGTTTTAATGTGGGTACTAAGCGGCTCACACCTTTGGTAGTGCGGCTGGTCAGTGCAATAATCGGTTTACCGCCTTCGCTCAGTGCAGCACCACGCATAAAGTCCATCTGTCCGCCAATACCGCTGTACTGCCGGGTACCGATAGAGTCGGCACATACCTGTCCGGTAATATCCACTTCAATCGCACTGTTAATGGCCACCACTTTGGGATTGCGGCGTATTACATGCGGGTCGTTCACATAGTCAATATCAATAAATACAAAAGCCGGGTTGTCGTCCACATAGTCGTACAGCTTCCGGGTGCCTACGGCAAAACCTGTTACTGTTTTATACGGGTGGATGCGTTTCTGCGAGTTGTTGATGACATCCCTTTCAAACAGGTCAATAATACCATCGCTGCACATTTCGGTATGCACACCCAGGTTTTTATGATTGGTAAGAGATTTCAGCACCGCATCAGGAATAGTACCGATACCCATTTGCAGGGTACTGCCGTCTTCAATCATTCCGGCGATGATCTTACCGATCTTCATTTCATCATCACCCAGCTTTTCTCCATAATTCACTTCCGGCAGTTCTTCCTCATGCCATACCATAGAAGTAAAGCGTTTGGTATGTATCAGGCTGTCGCCATGTGTGCGGGGCACTCTCGGGTTTACCTGTGCAATGATATGTGTGGCTGTATTAACAGCACTGCGGGCCACATCAACTGATACACCCAGTGTGCAATAGCCATGTTCATCGGGTGGCGATACCTGTATCAGTGCAACATCAATATGCATCTGTTTTCTGAACACATCCGGAATATCACTCAGAAAGATGGGCACAAAATCGGCACGGCCATCATTTACAGCCTGCCTTACCGACTCAGAAACAAACATACAGTTGATGTGGAAGTTATCAGTGTATTCCGGTTTATCAACTGTTATATCTCCGGCAACGGTAATAAAGGTCAGTTCCACATCTTTGAGTTCGGGAGCCCTTTTGGCCAGGTTTCTTAACAGGTACAGGGGTGTCATGGCACTGCCCTGCACAAACAGCCTGTGGCCCGATTGTATCACAGATAAGGCCTCTTCAACTGATTTGTAATCGTATTTGCTATCCATAAAAGTTGGTTGAGATGATTTTTGCTGACCCGAACGCCGAAGAAAGCAAGCAAGCATTCCGGTCATTTATTTATACAAAACTAACAGTCGTACGGAAAATATAACTGACATTCCTTACCTGCATGAATGACAGGCATCAGTAATATTATTGAGCTATCAACCAGTCGATAGCCAGCTCATAGCCCTTCAAACCCAGGCCAAAGATGCTGCCTGCGGCTTTTGCCGATACATGTGAAATTTTCCGGAAATCTTCTCTTGCATGCACATTGGAGATATGCACTTCCACCACCGGTGCTTTGATGGCCGCAATGGCATCGCCGATGGCCACAGAAGTATGTGTGTATCCTGCCGGATTAAAAACAATCCCATCACAACTGTAGCCCACCCGTTGCAGTTCATTAATCAGTTCCCCTTCCACATTGCTCTGGAAATAGCTGATTTCAATATTTGCATATTTCGTCCTGAGTGTGTCCAGAAATTCCTCGAATGTAACCGTGCCATAGACATCGGTTTCTCTTTTACCCAGCAGGTTCAGGTTGGGGCCGTTGATGATGGAGATTTGCATAAACCAAAAATAACTGAATTATTGAAAAATACCCGCCGCATGGTATGGCTTCAGTATTTATTAAGCAGATATTTGAAATAAAAAAATGACTTTCTTAGAAGCCGTTTACGGCAGCCAGTACTACGAACTACAGCAAAAGGGCAAAGACGGCAACAAGGCCCGGCTCAACGGTAACCTCGTCCTCGCTGCTTTCATCATACTGTTCCTGTTTACCCTTTTATTGTTGCTGGTAAACTTTGTTCCCGGCTTTGAGAAAAATTCCTGGAAAGCCATCCGCAATATTTTCGGCAGTGGCTTCAGCGGCCGCACTATTGGCAGGCTGGTTGCCCTTCCGCTGATGGTGGTCATCTATCTTATTTGTGCTTTTACAGTGGGCAGTAAGAAAAACTTTGATGCCTATGCCCAGAAGTTTGTGCAATACCCCGATGAAGTAAAGAAGAAAGCACCGATAAAAATGCTGCTGCCCTTCCTGCTGGTGCTGCTGGTGTTTTTAGTAATGGCGTTCAGAAAAATGTAATATCAGCCTGCCGGATTGCTGGCCTGACCTGACACCTCTGCCCTGAGCAGGCTGTACATCAGCAAACTGATATGTTTACCATTTTTTATTTCTGCATCACGCAGTACACCCTCAAAGAAAAAGCCCAGTTTTTCTGCCAGGCGGCAACTGGCTTCATTGCCTTTTTCAATGACTGCCTCAAGCCGGTTCAACTGCCATTCAGAAAAAAGATATTTTATCATTACCGGCAATACTTCCTGCATTATTCCTTTTTTTTGAGAAGAGGGCAGTAACCAATATCCAATTTCAGCTTTCTTATGGTCAGCCTCATAATTATTCATGCCACAGGCACCAACAGCCTTTCCTGTTTGCACTTCAACAATCTTCCACCAGCAGCCTGTTTTATCCCTCCATATTCTTTCATAAAAATCCATTTGCGCAGCGGTACTTTCAAAACTGCTATAACTAACACCATAATACAACACAACTCCGGGATGCCCCAGCCCTTCAAAAATGAATGCCTGGTCAGCTTTCAGTATTTGCTGCAGGTTATAATTCTCTGTTTTTAACTCGGGAAACATAAAAGGGGATACTCTTCAAAATTGATTTTCACGACCATTGCCACAAAGACACAAAGTCACCAAGAAACACAAAGGTGGTGTTTTTTCAATTTTCGTGACACTTTGTGTTTTCGTGGCAAAAAACTTTTGAGACAAGACAGCAGTAAGTTATCAGTTTTTATTCTCTTTTATCATTGCAATAAAATCATCAAACAAATAGCGGCTGTCATGCGGGCCGGGTGTGGCCTCGGGGTGATATTGTACCGAGAAAGCTGGCTTGCCCTTCACCCAGGAAGAAAGCACCGATGAAAATGCTCCTGCCCTTTCTGCTGGTGCTGCTGTTGTTTATGGTGATGGCATTTGTGAAGCTATAACCAAAACCAGACAGCTCCTATTTAAGACCAAATGCTGATAAGTCGAACGCTGTCACTTTTTCGAATATCTTGAACATTTCATCCAGGTAATACAAGGTATATACACGGTTCTTAATTACCTGCTCTTTCATTACATAAGCTTTGCGGTTACCACTAAATTCAGGTTGCTGCATCGGACCTTTTTTTTCAATCTTCTGCACCGTATATTTTGTAGTCGCATTGCTGAAGTTCACCTCATTAAAACTTGTTTTCCGTACAACCGGATTTGCGTCATTCTTTTTAAACACCAGGCCGGCTACTGCACTTTCATATACGCTGGGGTTTGACATACTGCCCGGTATATCACGGATGGGTGCACCGGGAGTTTGAAAACTCATCATAGAATAAGAGCCTATCGAAACAGCATATTCGTTCTCATTAAAATGATGGAAGTATAAGGCAATATCCCGCTTGCCCAGTTCTTTGATATACTCCTTTACAGAAATTGGTTCTGCTTTTTCCTTTACCTCATAGGTACCACTGAATATCTTTCCTGCTGCGGGAGCCGACTTATACAATACCGGACCATATGCAAAGGCACTTTCCGGTGTATTGCCATCCAGTTTCAAGCTGTACACCAGTTTTTTGCTCTCTATGTCGAATACACCCAGTACAGCACCATCCTTGTATGCCGTAAGCACCCACACTTTATTATCAAAAATGAGGCTTGAAGTATTGAGTGTATTATTCTTCTCCGTCGCGGGAATCAGTTCTTCCACAGAAAAAATATCCGAGCGGATTTTCTTCCAGGTGTTCTTGTCAAAATAGTTTACTTCTGTTACTGGTTCTGTATCTGATACAGTAAAGATGTATGCCGCAGTATTCTTATAGAAATGAACCTTCTTACGGGTAAGATAAATTATCTGGCTGGTGATAGTGTCAATATCTTCAAACATCTCCCAGATATCTTTCGGCGTAAACTTTTTCGATTTCTTCAGCGGCAGTTGTGTGGACAAGTCCAGCGGAAAATTCTTCACTGCACCCGTCTCATCAATGCCACCTACGGTAATACTGCCGCTCCTGTTGGGGTAAACACTAAAGAACCGTTTACCATCGTAAAGCGTTTTGCTGAAATACTTTTTGTCTTTATCCTGGAAAACAGCCCCGGCCACAACAAAAGTCTGGTCTTTTGTATCCACCACTTCTGCATTGAAATCGGTGTTGCTTCCGGTAATAAGTGTCCAGCGGTCGTCTTTGTGGGTAAAACTGCCCACCTCAAAATTGTCGTTATTGAACGTACTGTTCTTAGGTGTTGCCACCTCAAAAGTTTTCAGCAGTTTCCAGTCAATATTAACAAGGTAAAAGTTAAGCACTTTATTACCGCTTAGCACAACCAGGCGTTCATTGGTGGCACTGTCCTCAAATATATGTCCGCTCATCAGCTTTTTGCTGAAGGCATTGTTCTTGAAAGTGTAGGGATGCTGAAAAACGATTTTCTGGCTTAAGATACCCTGTTGTGCAAATGAAACGACTGTGCAGAACAATAACACAACAAATGCTGCTGTTTTTCTGACTGAAATTTTCATGGACTTTACTTTATGTTTAGAAAAAATACTGCTTACAACGATTGTTTTATCATCGCAATAAAATCATCAAACAAATAGCGGCTGTCATGCGGGCCGGGTGTGGCCTCCGGGTGATATTGTACCGAAAAAGCCGGCTTGCCCTTTACCCTGATGCCCTCAATGCTCTGGTCGTTCAGGTTTACATGGGTTACTTCAATATGTTCCGCTTTCTTCACTGCTTCGGGGTCAACACCAAAGCCGTGGTTCTGCGTGGTGATCTCTGATTTGCCTGTCACTAAATTTTTCACCGGGTGGTTCAGTCCGCGGTGGCCGTGGTGCATTTTAAATGTGCTGATGCCGTTGGCCAATGCCAGCAACTGGTGGCCCAGGCAAATACCAAACACCGGCTTCTCCTCTTTCAGTATCTGCTTTACAGTGCTTACCGCATAATCCATCGGTGCCGGGTCGCCGGGACCATTGGAGATAAAATAACCATGCGGTTCAAACCTGTTTACTTCTTCCAGCGGGGTTTTGGCAGGAAATACTTTTACATAAGCTCCCCTGTCAACCATGCACTGCAATATGTTTTTCTTTACACCATAGTCCATCACCGCAATGCGTATCTCCGCATTCTTATCGCCCAGTTCGTAGGTTTCGGTGGTGCTCACCTTGCTGGCCAGTTCAAGGCCATCCATATTGGGTGTTTCGGCTAATTTCTTTTTCAGTACATCAATATCCGTGGTTTCCGATGAGATGATGCAGTTCATTGCCCCCTTGGTGCGGATGTGCGCAACCAATGCCCTGGTGTCCACTCCTTCTATCGCCACCACACCGCTTTCCTTCAGGTAATCGTTCACCGAGCCTTTCGCCTGCTTGCGGCTGTATTGCTCCTCCAGGTTGCGGCCAATAAGACCGTTTATCTTGATGCTGCTGCTTTCCACATCCAGTTCCTTCACACCGTAGTTGCCAATGTGGGCACTGTTCATTATCAGCACCTGGCCAAAATAGCTGGGGTCGGTAAACACTTCCTGGTAGCCTGTCATGCCGGTGTTGAAACAGATTTCGCCGGTGGTGGTGCCAACAGCTCCAAATGCAAAGCCATGAGCTACAGTGCCATCGGCCAATAATAATACAGCGGGGGTTGATGAATGGGACATTTCTTTTTCGGGTTTCTGTAAAAACAAATTGCGCAAATGTACGGATGCAGGGCGGATTTGGGGATGGTTTTTTGGGGTAGTTATACACAGGGAGAGACGGGGGTCGGAAGTCGGAAGTCGGAGGTCAGAAGTCGGAGGTCGGAAGATGGTTTAAAGGTTTAAGGGTTTAAAGGTTGTGGTGTTGCGGACAGGAGTCCCAACCGAGCGGACAGGAGTTCTAACCGAGCGGACAGGAGTTCCGGGTCTATTCAATAAACTGTGTCTATAAAGGTTTGTGTCGCCCCGATGGGGCTTATTAGAGATTGACTGCTATTTTCTACCAAACTGCCGGCCCGCTGGGCCTTGTATTGCAGATTTACCGCTGAGTGTTGCACAGAGGAGGGCAAAGGGGCAGCGTTGCGGTTGGCCATTATGCTGCCGCCTGAACAGCACGAATAATCAGCAGCACCGAAAAAACTGTCGGGTGTATTTGCGAAACTCCTTTTTTTGCAATTTGAATGTTGCATAAACAATAGTAACCAATTGAAACCCAAGCTGACAATATTCAGGTTATAAAAAACTAATGTGTTCGTATATTCGCTAATACACACTTTACCTGCTACTTTAAATGGCATCATCCTACTACATTCAATACCATAACGCTGACAATGTCGGTTCTTACCCAACAGAAGATTTAGACTTTGAAACGGATGTAGATTTGTTGACTATTGACAATTCAGTAAAATATGGTTCTTGGATACATACAAGTAAGAAAACTGTTGAAAATGCGGTCGGACATTATTGCTTTTTAATTGTTGGCAAGACAGAGAAAATTAAAAAGTATTATCTATGGTCATTTTTTAAAATTGAAGAATACGAAATTGACGACAACGATAAATATATCTTGTACGGACACGGCTATGATTTTGAACGCCCTATTTTATTAAATGAGTTAGAAAATTTCAATGACTTCAAAAACTATTGTGGCAATTTCGGACTTGGCTTCCAAAATATTGACAAGCACCTTTTTTGTAAGACACTTTCGTCTTTCACAGACGAGTCTTATCTTTTAGAAAATTCAAAAGATATTTTATTTCCCTCCACTCAACAATATCAAGACGTAATATCAAAATCTTTATCTGAAAAGCAAATTAAAATATTACAAACACTATATTATTTTCCAGACTCAAGTGCAACAGCCAAAGAGTTAGCAAAAGCTCTTAACTACGAAAGTTATCATGCTGCTAATAGGCAAATTGGACAAATAGGCAAAGTAATATCACAACAAACTGGCATCGTTCCACCGACATATCATGGAAAGAATGGTGAACAACAAGCATACTTTTTATTAATAGGCGAATATTATAAAGATACAGGTTGGGAAATGTGGGACGAACTTCAACAAGCATTAAAAAATCTTAACCTTGTTTCAGTTGACACAGATAATTCAAATGAACGTTTACCAACAGAGACTTTTCAGTTTGACGAAAAAGAGTTGTTTACGGAAGGGAAAGTTGTCCAGGTTTTTGTAAATCGTTATGAAAGAAATCAAAAAGCAAGACAAGAATGCATAAGGTATCATGGCGACAAATGTTTTGTTTGCGACTTTGATTTTGGCATGACCTATGGCGACATCGCTAAAGGTTTCATACATGTTCATCATTTGACACAACTTGCCGATATTAATGAAGAGTACGATGTTGACCCCATCAATGACCTAGTTCCTCTTTGTGCCAACTGTCATTCAGTAATTCATTTGACAAAGCCTGCAATGACAATTGAAGAACTAAAGAAACGATTGAAGAAAAGCAGCAGGTAACATGAACCTGTGTAAAAAACCAAACAAAAAGCCAACTATTTTTATAGTTTCGCTGAACAGTAGTTTTGTTAATACAAGCTGTTGTGTTTGACCACTGCAAATACCTATTTTAAAAGCTTATTCATTACTGCCACTAATGCCTGTTTACCTGTTTTCCCATTAGCTCTTAAACGGTCGTATAGTGTCTTTGCCGGGATATGTTCTGCTGCTGAAGGGCTGCCGGATGGAAGCGGTAGCTGCTGCACTTCGACCGGCTTACTCTTCGGCAAGTTCACCCTTCGGCAAGCTCTGGGTGACAGATCAAAATCCAATCATCGTTCCCGCCTCCACTTCATAAGGTGCTTTGCCCTGCTCAAAGATGCGGGCGGGGTGCTTGCCTTTTAGCTGCACTTTGTTTTCTTTTATCCGCAGCCAGCTTCCTTCCCGCAGGCCCACCACGGGTATTTCGTTCTGGGTAAGAAATTCGAGTATGCGGGTTTCTCTTGTTTCGCCGTTGTGTTTAAGTGTGGGGTCGGGGTCGAGATAGTGCGGGTTGATATTAAAATTAACGAGGCCCATTGCATCAAAGCTTGGGGGATAGACTATGGGCATATCGTTGGTGGTGCGTATGCTGAGCCCGGCAATATTGCTGCCGGCACTGGCACCCATGTAAGGCATACCGTCTTCAACCCTTGCCCGCAGCACCGGAAAGAGGTTTTGCTCATGCAGTACTTTGGTGAGCAGGAAAGTATTGCCGCCGCCGGTAAACACACCCTTTGCCTGCTGTATGGCATCTGCAGGGCTGGCAAACGTATGCAGTCCTTTTACTGCAATGCCCAGTGTGGCAAAGAAGCCGGCAGCTTTGGCCGTGTACTCATCATGCGATAAACCGGATGGCCTTGCATAAGGGATGAACACAATTTCATCAACCCCGCTGAAGAGGTCTTTTATTTCGTCCTGCAAGTATTCAAGGTATTGGCCGCCAAATAATGTGGAGGTGCTGGCTAACAGTATGTTCTTCATGAGTTCATTTTTTGTTTTTCGAATATACCAAATACATGGAACACGGATGACACGGATTGGATGGATGCAAGGCAGACAGAAATAAGAACGGATGATTTTGATAAATCAAAATCCCGGATTGCTGCACAGCAGCAATAATCAGTGTTTATCTGTTTAATCTGTGTCATCTGTGTGCTATAACCTTTTTTTAATTCTCCAGATTCAATACATGGAACACGGATGACACGGATTGGATGGATGCAAGGCAGACAGAAATAAGAACGGATGATATTGATAAATCAAAATCCCGGATTGCTGCACAGCAGCAATAATCAGTGTTTATCCGTTTAATCTGTGTCATCTGTGTGCTATAACCGTCTTATGATGCTGAAAGCTGCATCATTTAATAAGTCCCTTTGCTTCGGCCACCAGGCAGGCAGTGAGGTTCATAATCGCTTCCTGTTCTTTGGGGCCCACGTTTACCGTAACGGGTTTTTGTGCATCGCCGGTAAAGATGAAATGTGTAATCTTTTTGGTGCACATGCGGTTGAGCAAAGTGGTGGGCTGACCCGCACTGTTGCGAAATACAAACTGGAACAGGCCTTCGCAGTTCATAGTGCCCTGGTTGCGGGAGAGTGTTTTAGATTTAATGCCTTCGAAATACACTTCAGCCGTTGAGTTATCATCAAGGCACTTGAGCGGCCCGTCAAGCGAAATCAGCACCACTACTTCTTTACTGTCGGCATCCACCGTAATGGATGCACCATCTACAAACACAAAGCCGGTGGAAAGTTTTGTTTGTTTGGTAAAGGGGTCTGTTTCCTTTATCAGTTTGCAGGGAGCCTTTGTAGTGTCTTGTGCCCATGCAGCCAGCGGCAGTAAGAACAGAAAGCAAAAAACTATTTTCTTCATCATGTATTAATTACAATTGAACAGACAGCGGCCGGGCAATAAGCGTTGCATTGCCCGGTGTGCCTGCAGGTCATCATGGCGTGAATATTATTACAGCCTTACTGCTGTGCCGGTGGCAATAACCATGAGCATACTGCCGCCGCTTCCGATGGTTTCAAAATCGAGGTCAACACCCAGGATGCCGTTGGCACCCATGGCCTGTGCTTTTTGTGAAAGCTCACGGAGGGCATCTTCTTTTGCTTCTTCGAGCACCCTTTCATAGGTTTTGCTTCTGCCGCCGAACACATCACGAAGGCCGGCAAAAATATCTTTGAAGATATTGGCACCGATGATGCTCTGTGCATTAATAACGCCGAGGTACTCCTGTACAGGGCGGCCGTCAACGGCGCTGGTAGTGGTGATAAGCATAGTGTTTATTTTAATTTTTCAAAAATAGCTTTTAGTTGTGCATCTTCCTCCACAGGTGCTTCTTTAGAGGCTTCTTTGATGTAAGCAATCCGCTTGTCGATATCCGGGTGGCTGCCGAGAAACTCGGGCAGCATATCAGCCGGTGCAGCTTCTTTGAGGTGAGTGAACAATGATACAAATCCGTCCGGGTTAATTTTCCGTTGTGTTAATATGGCCAGGCCTTCGGTATCGGCTTCTTTTTCCAGCCTGCGGGAATAGGTAAGCGATTTTAAATCATCAGCATGATTGATTAATACAGAGCTGACAGAACCAAACCTTCCGAACAGCAAACTGATAAATACTTTTGAGCCAAGCCTTCTGAAAATAGACTTAGTGGAATGTTTGTTGTTGATATGTGTAAACTCATGACTGAGCAGGGCGGCGAGTTCGGGGTAAGTTTTAATTTGTTTCAGCAGGGCAGTGTACACTACAATGCGTCCGCCGGGAAGCGCAAAGGCGTTCACCACATTATCATTCACCACGGTAATCCTGATGTCGTATGCTGTTGGCACTTTCATCGTCCGGAAGAATTCATTGAGTACGGCAGTGGCGGCGGTGTCTTCCTGCTGGTCAAGGTTCATGGAGTTATAGACAGCATCGCCGAGTTGCTGTTCTGTCTTAACGGAAACTTTAGAAGCCATCTTTTCGGACAGCCAGGGAACAATGAGCAGGTATAACAGGAATAACAGACCAAGAATGCCGATAAGCAGAAGAAAGTTTCTCACCCATTCTTTTCCTCCTTTTCTTTTGTGCCATGCTTTTTGCTGTTCGGCCTGCAGTTCATTTATATAAACAAGGGCTTCCTTTCCCGGAATGAATATGACACTGCCGCTTTTTTTGCGGTTGGTGATTTTTGTTTGCTGAGTGGGCAAATCAAAAACAGCATCCACATCTTTGATAAGCCAGCTTTCCATTTCATTCACTCCGGCATCATTGCGGTAGCCAATACTCAGGTTCTTGTCAAAAATAAGTATGGTGGATTCGGCAGGGTCTGCCCCGTGAGAAATAAGGTATGAAGCGAAATAGCTTTTCATCTTTGCAATTAAAGGCAAATTAATTCATTTTTTAATTGCAATGTGTTAAGGCATGGCTGAAACAATACAGCTTTTCTTTTGTTATATGTGCGGAAAACAAAACCTTTGCAGACGCAGGTTCCAGGCTATCAGACCTCAGACTTCTGACTTCAATTATGATACAGGCATATAATTTTTTAGCATCGTGGCAGTTGTTTCCCGAAAAAGGCACTTACGAAAATGGCGAAAGGCCCAAAAGTGGTATTTACAAAATTGAAGCGGTGCCTGATTCGAAAGAACTTGTTATCTACCATAACTGGGTAACGCTGGAGAACAATGCTTTTGCTGCCAGCTATAAAATTGTTGCCGACGGTGACCTGAATGATTTTGACAACCACGAACTGGCCGATAAAGTGCAGGCCCGTTTCCCGGACAGCATCAGTTTTGAAATCCATTTCTATAAAAAAGGTGAAGTGGTGCTGCATGTGGTGCATGAAATAATGCCTAATGGCTACCTGAAAATAACCCAACAGGGAATAAAAGAAGACGGTAAGGCTTATACCAATTCAGAAATATATCACAAGCAGCTTAGTGTTCTGCCCTACTCGGCCTCTGTTGCCGGTGCTCTTATCAGACCAACGGAAGAAGGCATGATTAAGCACAAGGCCCTGACAGCAATGGAAGAACAGACCAATATGCAACTGGAACAAATACGCAAACAAATTGAGCTGCTGGCCCTGCAGGCCCATGAAATACAAAAGCGGAAAGACCTGTCGATGATGATTTACAACGCCAAACTCTCCTTCAAACCCAATATTGGCCAGATATATTACCTGTACGAGAAAAAGGATGACAGTTTTATGTTGTCACTGGTTTCTCCCAAGGAATGGGGACAACATGGCCCTTTTAAGAAATTCGTAGCTGCCGTTCAGCTTTTGGCCGACCATACATGGAAAGAGCTGTAATTTTTTTGAGTGAAAATCAATTCTTTAGCTTTTTTACTGCGTATATAAGCGTATTTTTTTGCCAATCAACATACTAAGTGTTTAAACTTAGCGTTTAGTATTTCCATCATCCAATATTCTGTCTATGAGAAAAACTATACTCATAACAGGGCTTGTTTTGCTCCTTTCAAAACAAAGCCCAAAAGCCCAGCTACATTTACAGTGGGGCTCATCATTCTCCCCTTCATGGTCAAACGGCGCTTTAAGCAGAAATGCTCCTAACATCAGTGGCTATAGCGTTGGCTGCAATGCTTCTGTTTCAATCAATGGCGGAGGAAGTTTTCAACCCGCAATGGGATCTTATGGTTCTCAGTCGCCAACTGTTAGCGGGGCTGTTTTCACTGTTCCGGGTGCTACCAGCCGGATACAGGTTACCCCAAACTTCAACAATAAAAACAGCTACACAACTATTTCGCTCAGCTTCACCACACTGGCAACAAATGTATCTTTCAGAATTGCAGATATTGACAAAAACGATGCGTATAGTGATACCTATTTTGACAGGGTTACCATCACCGGGAGCAACGGAAGCAGCACTTTTAATCCAACAATAACCAAGTATGATGCTGTGACAGACCCGAATTTCTTAATTATCAGCGGCAATTCAGCAAGGGTGAATACGACAAACGGGCAGGCCGGAAATACAGATTCAGATGCCTCCGACCAGCGGGGAACCATCAATGTAGATTTTGGAACCGCTGCAATTAATACCATTACCATTATTTATGATAATGCACCGGGCTCTGACAATAATCCTGCGGTACAATCTATCGCCATAGGCAATGTTTCGTTCACACAGTCAATATTACCTGTAAGCCTTACTGATTTCAGCGGTTATCGGCAGTCGCAGGATGTATTGCTGAAATGGACGACCCGCCAGGAAAACAACTCAGCTTCTTTTGATATTGAAAGGAGCAGCGACAACATCAACTGGCAAAAGATCGGAAGTGTTGCAGCCGCCGGTTTTAGCAATAATGATTTGCATTACTCTTTTAAAGACGTAAATCCGCAAGGCGCTGTTTTACTTTACAGGCTAAAACAGGTTGACACAGACAATAATTACAAGTATTCATCGGTTGTACGGATTGCCGGCAAAACAATTGAGGGCAGTTTGCAGCTATACCCCAATCCGGTTAAAGACCAACTGGGCATCAGTCTAAGGTCATCGCAACAGCAAACAGTGAGTTTGTCATTCACCGACCTTTCTGGCAAACTGGTTAAACAGGAAAACAAGAACCTGTATGCAGGTGAAAATAATATTATGGTCACAAATTTCGGCACAATAACAAGGG
The DNA here is from genome assembly GCA_937858715.1 of uncultured Chitinophagaceae bacterium. Lineage (GTDB taxonomy): Bacteria > Bacteroidota > Bacteroidia > Chitinophagales > Chitinophagaceae > JJ008. Next base: position 15,723 of record CALLZY010000010.1, read on the forward strand.
GCATTTATCTTTTGACCATCAGAGATGCCGGTAGAAATGTAATAGCCAGTGCCAAATTTGTAAAAGACTAAGAACGATTTCTACTTCAGGATTATGGGTCCCCTGTTCCGAAACCTTGTAAAAGGCCGGAGCAGGGTTTTTTATGCTGCATGAGTTAACTTTGTCGCATGAACAGACCGACAAAACTCTCCGTTAACATCAACAAATTTGCCACTTTGAGAAACAGCCGCGGCGGTGATAATCCCGATGTGGTGAAAGCAGCAATTGATGCACAGCTTTTTGGGGCAGATGGAGTAACTGTTCATCCCCGGCCTGACGAACGGCATATCCGCTATGCAGATGTAAGAGATATAAAGAAAATTATTACGACTGAATTCAACATTGAAGGCAACAGCAGGGAGCAAAAATTTATTGACCTGGTGCTGGAGGTGAAACCCGACCAGGTAACACTCGTTCCCGATGAACTGGGACAGATAACCAGCGACCACGGATGGGATACTGTAAAACATAAAGACTACCTTGTTGAAACCATCAGGGTATTTAAAAATGCGGGCATCAGGGTTTCGATTTTCGTTGACCCTGTTATTGAAATGGTGGAAGGAGCCGCAGCAACAGGAACAGACAGGATTGAACTCTATACCGAAGGGTATGCCCGGATTTTTGCAACTGGCAAAAAAGAGGAAGCAGTTGCACCTTATGTTGCCGCTGCTGTAAAAGCAAGGGAGCTTGGCTTAGGTCTTAATGCCGGCCATGACCTTGACCTGCATAATTTAAAATACATGAAACAACTTATTCCCTGGCTGGATGAAGTGAGTATTGGTCATGCACTGATCTGCGATGCACTTTATCTTGGTTATGAGAATACTATTCAGTTATACAAAAGACAGTTGCAATAGGTTTAGTTACAGCCCAGCACTTCGCACAATTTTTCCCGCAACTCAGGGCCACGAAGGTTTTTGGCAATAATTTTTCCGGAAGGATCAACGAGAATATTAAAGGGTATTCCTGACACCTTGTATAGCTTGGCTGCCGCATTATCCCAAAACTTCAGATCACTTACATGTGTCCAGGTGAGATTATCATCTTTTATGGCAGAAAGCCAGCGGTCCTTTTGCCCGGGTCTGTCGAGAGACACTCCAAACACAGTAAAATTCTTTTCCTTAAAATTGTTGTAGTTCTCCACCACATTCGGATTTTCCTGGCGGCAAGGGCCGCACCAGCTTGCCCAAAAATCAACCAGCACATATTTGCCTTTAAAAGAAGAGAGAGACACAGGATTGCCGGTAGTATCTGGCTGGGTAAAATCCATCGCCTCTGAACCAACAGCACCAATTTTCTTTTCAGCAATAAAATCATTCAGTTTCTTTCCGGCCAGAGTTTCCTTTGTCTTCTGATTCAGTTTTTCGTAACGGCCTTCCAGCATCATTATATCTTCGTTAAAAGGGAAAGTAGCCGACAGCAGAAACGGTGTAACCACTGAGTTAGGATTCTTATTCACCAATGTATCAATAGCTTTCTGCACTAATTGTTGTGTTGAGGTATATATGTTCATCATGCTGTCCCGCTGTATGCCGGGTGGTGTAAAATTGATGGTTGTAGCCAGCGAATTAATCTGCTGGGCCAGGGGCACAAAAGATTTTAGAAAATCTTTAAAAACAACATGAGTTGCAGAACCTTTTAACTCATAACCAGCAATAGCTTCCCTGGATGCGGAGAATGTAAGCTTTTTGTTCTCCACATAAATTTCGGGCTTTACTCCACTGTTATTAGCACCATCTCCGATGATGAGCAGACACAACACCGGCTCATCCACTTTTCCTTTTAAGATAAATTTGCCCTTTTTCAATACAGTCGTTGCTAACGGGACAGAAGCACCGTTTTCATAAAGCTGAATTTCAGTACTGTCAGAATAACCAGTTAATGTACCATCAATGGTAAATCCCTGGTTCTGCGCCAGCATTGACAAAGGGAAGAGGATAAATGCAAATAATAATTTCTTCATGTTTCTGTTTTATTGGCTTCGCCTGATCAGTTGTGCCAAGCATACAAATTTAGTGGTTGCCATTGTAAGCAAAAAAACCGCTTTCAGCCTAACACTGACGAGAGAAAGTTTTTTGTGGCTGCATTAACATCTGTGCTGTTTTCCAGGGCCTTAATAAAGGAAGTGCCAATAATGGCCCCATCAGCAATGCGGCAAACTGCGTCAAAGCTGGCTTTGTCTTTAATACCAAACCCAACGAGCACCGGATTCTTTAGTTTCATTTCCTTCAGCTTTAAGAGGTATTCTTCTGATGCTGCTTTGCTGTTTTCACCGCCGGTAGTGGATGAAGAAGAAACGGCATACAGGAAACCGCTGCTTAAGCTATCTAATTTTCTTACTCTCTCCTCTGAGGTTTCTGGTGTTACCAGGAAAATAAAATCAAGGTTGTATTTTTTAATTACAGCACCGTATTCCGTTTCAAATTCGTATTCAGGTAAATCTGGCAATATCAAACCGTCAACCCCAACAGCAGCCGCATCTGCACAAAATTTTTCAAACCCATATTGTAAAACAGGATTCATATAACCCATAAGAACTACAGGTAGCGAAACTTCAGTTCTGAAATTCTTAAGTTGCTCAAACAGTTTTTTAATCGTCATCCCATTTGCTAAAGCAACACTGCTGCTGTGCTGTATCACCGGGCCATCAGCCAGCGGGTCGCTGTAGGGCATACCCAGTTCAATAATATCTGCACCACCCTGTTGCAATGCTTTCATTATTTCAACTGTTGAGTCAAAATGAGGGTAGCCTGCAGTACAGTAAACATTAAGAATAGGCCCTTGCTTCTTTTCAAATATTTCTCTTATTCTGCTCATCCGGTGACAAATTTTCAATAATCAACAACTCAATAAAACAATACACATTTCTGTCCGACAGAGAATTGAGTGTTGACAATTTATTATTGAGTATTATTTTCTAATGCCTTCATATAAGTATCCAGATCCTTGTCTCCTCTCCCACTTAAACAAATCACCACCACATCATTCTTATTAAAATTAATCATACGCAGGGCATGCAAGGCATGGGCACTTTCAAGTGCCGGGATGATTCCCTCGAATTTAGCCAGTTCAAATGCTGCATTCAGTGCCTTCTTATCTGTAGCACTCATGAAGGTCGCCCTGCCGGTCTCAAACAAATGTGCATGCAACGGCCCAATACCTGGATAATCTAATCCTGCTGATATGCTGTGCGGCTCCACCACCTGCCCGTCTTCTGTCTGCATGAGCAAACTTTTACTGCCATGCAAAATTCCGGTAGTGCCCAATTGTGTAGTAGCAGCACTCTTGCCGCTGTTGATACCTTCGCCAGCAGCTTCCACAGCAATCAGTTTCACAGATGGTTCATCCAGAAAATAATAAAAGGTGCCAGCCGCATTGCTGCCGCCACCCACACAGGCAATTACATAATTGGGCAATTCATTTCCTGTTTTCTCAAGTAATTGCATTCGCATTTCTTCGCTTATTACACTTTGAAACCTTGCCACCATATCGGGATAAGGATGCGGCCCCACCACACTGCCAATGATGTAATGCGTATCGTTCGGATTATTAATCCAGTCTCTTATCGCTTCATTCGTAGCATCCTTTAATGTCTTGCTTCCACTTGTCGCCGGTATCACTGTTGCGCCCAGCATTTTCATCCTGGCTACATTGGGTGCCTGCCGTTCAATATCCTTTTCACCCATATATACAATGCACTCCAGACCTTTCAAAGCACATACTGTTGCGGTGGCCACCCCATGTTGTCCGGCTCCAGTCTCAGCAATAATCCGTTTCTTGCCCAATCGTTGCGCCAGCAATATCTGACCGATGGTGTTATTGATTTTATGAGCACCGGTATGGCAAAGGTCTTCCCGCTTCAAAAAAATATGAGCTTTATAACGGTTACTTAACCGCTCCGCATAATATAATGGCGTAGGTCTGCCAACATAATCCCGTAGCAACTGCTGAAACTCATTTTGAAAACTTTCTTCGTAGATAATTTCCAAATACTTTGTCCGCAGTTCTTCCACATTCTTGTGCAGCATCTCCGGAATGTATGCTCCACCAAACTGGCCGTAGTAGCCCTGTTCGTTGGGAAGCCCCTCCAAACCTCCCCGTAAGGGAGGCTTCTGGCCGTTTATTTCATTTGAATCCATTAGCTTATTTTATTTGCGTATTGCTCTTGTTTTACCAGCTTTAGTTTTTCATGGCATCGCCTGTTGTGTCACTCACTTGTACGTCCCGTTTTCATGGCAGCAATTTCTGCCAAATCGCACTGCGAGGTGCTGACTTCGCAGAGCTCTCCGTTTTTTGTTCCCATCCTCTTCTCACTTCATCGCCATCTTAAACTGCAACAATTTCGCCATGTCCTTTACCCCCGGTGCTGATTCGAATTTGCTGTTTATATCAACACCAAAGATGTCGGGGTGTTTAAAGGCTTTAACCCTGGCTGCATCCTCCACCCCTATTCCGCCACTCAGGAAAAATGGCTTTTCGATTTTTGCCTTTGTTAAGATGCTCCAGTCAAACTGCTGGCCAGTTCCCCCGAAACTTTCCTTTAATCCTCCTGTATCAAACAGGTAATAATCACACACGGCATCATAAGGGGCTACCAGTTCATCAATATTCTCATCACCTGTAATACGGAATGCTTTTATCACTTCCACCTCGCTACTCAGATCGTCGCACATTTCCGGACTTTCCTCACCATGCAGCTGTACTACTTCCAACCCGTAATCATCAATAGCATCCAGCACATCAATCATCTCAGGATTTACAAACACTCCTACTTTCTTCAAATCAAAGTCTGCTTTCTTAACATCTCTCTTTGAAAGCTTGTCGCCCACATAACGGGGAGAATCCTTATAAAAAATGAGTCCCGCAAAATCAATATCGAGTCCGTCGAGTTGTTGCAGCTGTTTCATTTCGGTGATACCGCAAACCTTAATGTTCATTATTGTTGTTTTAGATTATTTACAAAAGTTTCATATGCCATACCAGGGTTCTCTTCTTTCATAAAGGTTTCCCCAATCAAAAAACCCTTAAACCCTGCGCTGCGCAAAGTTACAATTGCATCCGCACTGCTGATACCACTTTCGGCAATGGCCGGCTTACCAGCAGGGATTTTTTCAATCAGTTGCAGCGAAGTATTAATATCCACTTCAAAGGTTTTCAGGTTCCGGTTATTTACACCTATCATACTCACTTCATCACAGTAATGACCCAACTCTGCATCATTATGTACTTCGAGAATGGATTCAAGCCCGATACTTTTTGCATAACCGGCAAATTCCTTTACCTGTGCCGGAGTTAAACAGGCCGCAATTAATAAAATCACATCAGCACCAAAAGCTTTCGATTCGGCTATCTGCCATTTGTCCACAATAAAATCTTTCCGCAACACGGGAATATCTGTTACTACTTTGGTTTGAATCAAATCATCCAAATCACCACCAAAGAATTCATTATCGGTTAACACAGAAATACCGGCAGCACTTTTATTATAAGCCGTAACAACCGGTTCCACTTCCAGCTCTTTGCTTTTAAACCAGCCCTTGCTCGGACTCTTCCTTTTAAACTCGGCAATAATGCCTGTGCTGCCAGGTATAAGCAAACTTTGCACCAATGAACGGTTACTTATCTGCCAGAAAAATCCCTCCCGTTCAAATCGTTCAACCGGACTCTTTTCCTTGAAAGGCTCAATCTCTTTTTTTTTAGCTGCAACTATTTTTTCTAAAATGTCCATAAACAACTTTCAAATAAAATGTATTTAACCTTTAGTGGACTGAATCGAAATCAATTTCTGTAAACAGTCATTTGCTTTACCACTTTCCAGGCTTTGCACTGCTGCAAGATAGGCCTCATCGTAACTCTTATACCTGCCCGTACAATGCAATGCCATTGCTGCATTAGCCAATACAACCGCATTCTGTGCCCAGGTTCCTTCTCCTTTTAATATGCGGGAAAAAATCTTTGCGGCTTCTTCTATCGAGCTGCCTCCATTAATATCTTCTGGTGATACCATCCGCTTGCCCAATTGCTCTGGTGTCATAATCTTTTCGCCTTCGTTTGTTATCACCTTTGTATCATTTGTTAAAGATATTTCATCATATCCATCCAGGCTATGAATGATGGTGAATGGTTTACCACTTAATTGCAATAAATAATTATAAATTCTTGCCATCTCCAGGCTATACACTCCAACTAACTGGAAAGAAGGGTTGGCTGGATTAGCCATCGGCCCCAGCATATTGAAGAAGGTACGCATGGCAAGATTTTTTCTTATCGGCCCAACTGTTTTTAATGCCGGGTGAAACAACGGCGCATGAAGAAAACAAATATTCGCTTCTTCAATCTCATTTTTCAGCTTACTGCTATCGCTGCTGAATTTGTATCCCAATTGTTCCATTACATTCGATGACCCGCTGATGGAGGATGCGCCATAATTGCCATGCTTCGCCACTTTCTGTCCTGTACCAGCCACAATAAAGCAAGCCAGTGTAGAAATATTAAAAGTATTCTTGCCATCGCCACCGGTGCCAACAATATCCATTGTTTCATGACCATTCAGATCAACCTTTACAGAGAGTTCCAGCAGGGCATCCCTGAAACCCTGTAACTCATCAATTGTTATGCTCCGCATCAGGTAAACTGTCATGAAGGCTGTTACCTCATGTTCGTTGTACATTCCTTTGCCAATGTTCACCAATACTTCTTTGGCAGCATCACGGCTAAGTGTTTTGTGTTCGAATAAGTATTGTAGTATTTTTTTCATGCCACTGTCCTATGAAGAGGAGCTTTGTTTTAAGTTTCTTGTAATGTTATTATCGCTTGAATAGATTATAGCCGGGTTGTAAAGCCCCCTTTAGGGAGTTTGGGGGCCTAGCCAATTTCTCAATATCGTTTCTCCATCCGGCGTAAGCACACTCTCCGGATGAAACTGCACTCCCTGCACATCATATCGCTTATGTTGCAAAGCCATTACATAACCATTCTCATCCCTTGCTGTTACTTCAAGCTCTGCAGGAAATCCTTCATCACTTACTATCCACGAATGATAACGCCCCACCAGAATCTTATCAGGCAATCCTCCAAACAACGAACTTCTGATTTCTGATTTCTGACTTCCTATTTCTATCTCCGTTGCCACTCCATGGTATACAGTCTCCAGGTTCGTCAGCTTTCCCCCAAAGGCTTCGCCTATCGCCTGATGACCCAAACACACACCTAAGATTGATTTTGTTGCAGCATATTCCTTTATCAGCGGCAATAACAATCCCGCTTCTTCAGGAATGCCGGGCCCGGGTGAAAGAATGATTTTATCATAGTCTTTCACTTTCTCCAGGGCAATCTGGTCGTTACGGAAAACATCCACCTTCGTATGTGTTATTTTTTCCACCAGGTGCACCAAGTTGTAGGTGAACGAATCGTAATTGTCAAATACTAATATTTTCGGCTCCTCCATACCTCCCCGCAGGGGAGGCTTTTGGTTTCCGCTATCAACGAAATCTTTATTTCTTTCTGACATGAATCTTAAAATTAATAGTGAGCTATTTATTATGTAACACCAAAGTCCCTCCGGCGGAGGGATTTAGGAAGGTCGCCATCTCTATTGCCTTTTTCAAGGCTCCCAGCTTATTATTCACTTCCTGTAACTCACTCTCCGGATTGCTGGCAGCGACCACTCCGGCACCTGCCTGGTAAGTAAGTGTGTTGTTCCTGCTTAAAAAAGTCCGGATCATTATTGCATGATTGAAACCTCCGTCAAATCCGGCGAAGCCAATTGTGCCGCCATAATAACTTCTGGCTGTTGGCTCATACGCATCAATCAACTGCATCGCTTTAATCTTAGGAGCCCCGCTTAATGTTCCGGCCGGGAATGTTTTTGCCATCAGTTCGAAAGGATTGCTGCCAGGTTTTACAACTGCAGCCACCTCACTCACTAAGTGTATCACATGCGAGAAATACTGCACCTGCCTATAATGTGCCACTTCCACTTCATCACATACACGGCTGAGGTCATTCCGGGCAAGGTCAACCAGCATTACATGCTCTGCATTTTCTTTTGCATCATTCAGGAGTTTTTCTTCGAGTTGTTTGTCCTGCTGTTCATCACCGGTACGTTTAAAAGTTCCTGCAATGGGATGTACAACGGCTTTACCATTATTAATTACTATTTGTGCCTCCGGTGAAGAGCCCATCAGTTTGTAATCTCCATAATCAAAGAAGAATAAATAAGGTGAAGGGTTAATACTGCGCAAGGCCCTGTACACATTAAATTCATCGCCTGTAAAAGTTTGCTGAAACCTTCTGCTCAGTACAATCTGGAATACATCACCCCGGCGACAACTGGCGATTCCCTTCTTCACTATTTCAATGTACTCACCATCTGTCATATTGGAAACCTCCCCGCCAATGGTATTGAACGGATATACCGGAACATCCTTACTCTTAATCAATGATTCTACTGCAGCCACATCACTATCGACACCTTTTATTTTATTCTCACAAACAAACAGTTCGTCTTTAAAATGATTTACGGCAATGACATATTGGTAAAGCCTGTATCTCATTAACGGTATATCAGCCGTGAGCCGTGAGCCGTGAGCCGTGAGCCTGAATGTTTCAAAAAACTGAACAGCATCATAAGTAGTGTAACCAAATAATCCCTGGGCAAATTTTGCCTCCTTCACTGCACTATCCGCTATCTCAAACCGCTGCATATAATCCCACAGCAGTTGTGATACTTCTCTTTTGTCCGGCAAAGCTACCTTTTCCGTATTTCGTCCCGGCAGTTTAAACTCTGCATAGTCAGCAGAGCGAATTTCTATTCCGCCAATAGCATTGATACAAATAAACGACCAGCTGCTTGTGGATGCATGATAGTCGGTGCTTTCAAGCAGAATGGTGTCCCTGAATTTATCCCGCAGCCGCAGGTAAATACCAACCGGCGTATAAACATCAGCCAGCATTCTTTTGCAGGTTGTTTGTATTTCTATTTTCTTCATGCCCTGTCCCCTTAAGGGGAAGTTTAATTGTTATAAAAATTTGCCTTTCTCTTCACTACAGGTGGAGATGGGCAAAAAATAACCCCGGACATTGCCGGGGCTTAATATAATTGTACAATACAGTTATGACATTACAGCCCCGTAAGAGTTGTATGCCACCACCATGTATTGTTATTGTACTGCTTCATCTGTTGCAAATATAAAAGCTAAACCCAAACCGGCAAATTCTTTTTACATTTATAATACAATCATCCGTTTTGATAATCAACCATACATCTGACAGCAACAAAGGCTTGTTTTTTGTGCAGGAAGGAGCTGATATTCTTGCCAGGCTTGATTATGCCATACCCGAACCAGGAAAAATGATTATTGAACATACAGAAGTAAACGACGTTCTGCGGGGGCAAAATGTTGGATACCTTTTGGTAAAGTCGGCAGTGGAATATGCCCGCCTTCAACACCTGAAAATTTTGCCTCACTGTCCATTTGCAGCTGCGCTATTTAAGAAGAAGCCAGAATTGGCTGATGTGCTTCTAAGCTCAACTCTTTAAAACCCTGTTGTGTAAAGATTTACATCAATGGTAAACATTTCACAGGCTTGTTTACTACCTTAGAAATCTAAAATTCTTCCACATGAGATACAGGTTGCCACTTCTAACTTTATTAACCAGCTTTGCATTTAGTTTTTTTGTTTCAGCACAGGATGATGTTGCATACAAACTTCCGCCAAAAGACATTACTGATATGCTCCTCGCCAAACGTTCTCCTTCAGTAAGTGTGGACGATAAAGGCGAATGGATGCTTCTCATGGAAACCAGCAGTTATCCATCAGTAGAAGAACTGGCAAAGCCTGAATTAAAGATTGCAGGACTGCGGATTAATCCTGCCAACTTTACACCCAGCCGCACCGGGTTTGTCAACAACATTACGCTGCGCAATATTGCAACAGGTAAAGACTTTTCGATTGCAGGACTTCCTAATCCACTGTTTGCAGGCAACATTTCCTGGAGCCCCGATGACAAGAAGTTTGCTTTCACTCATACCTCTTCCAGCCGGGTGGACTTATATGTAGTGGACGTTGCTGCTAAAAAAGCAGCGAAAGTGAATAAGGCTCCGCTCAACCTTGTTACCGGCAGTTTTCAATGGTATGACAACAGCACCCTGTTATATCGCACCACACTGAAACCTGCATCGGCCGCACCGCCAAAACCAGCTATGCCCAAAGGCCCGGCCACACAGGAGAATTATGGCAAAGCTTCTCCAAGACCCACTTTCCAGGATTTAATCAAAACCCCATATGACGAACAGCTATATGAATTTTATGCCACCACACAGTTAGTAAAAAACATAAGCGGTGTGGAAACTAAAATCGGGCAGCCTGCCATTTACGGAATGGTCAGCATTTCCCCTGATAAAAAATATTTGTTGCAGCGAATTATAAAAAAACCGTTCTCCTATACAGTACCAGCAAACGGGTTTCCTTCAACAGTGCTGATAACCGACATAAACGGCAAAGCAGTTAAGCAATTGGGCGAACTTCCTTCCTCAGAAACTGCACCCAGCGGAAATGACAATGTGCAATTTGTTCCCCGTGCCTTTGAATGGAGAGATGATGAACCCGCCACTATTGTTTGGTGTATGCCACTTGACAGTGGCCTGATAAAAACAAATGTAGAATATCATGATGCGGTGTATGCCTTAGCGTCTCCTTTTTCCGGCGAAGCCAAACAACTCTTTAAAACAAAGATGCGTTACTTCGGCACCACATGGGGCAATCAAAGTCTTGCACTCGTAACCGAGGGTCTGCGAAGCAAACAGGCTATGCAAACCAACAAATACAATAGCAGTTCTGGAGAATTGGAAACTTTATATAAACGAAATATGACTGACGCCTACAGTAATCCTGGCTCCCCGGTAATGGCACCAAATCAATATGGCCTAAATGTATTGCTGACCATTGACAAAGGCAATAAAATACTTCTAAACAATACCACTGGAAGTTCGCCCAAAGGCGACCTGCCCTTCCTGCTGTCGTATGATGTAAACACCAAGAAAGCTGATACTATCTGGCGTTGTCGTGAGGATGTATATGAGTATGTGGTGAAGTTGCTGGATGCAGACAAAATGCAGATTCTTACATCTAAAGAAAGTGAAAAGGAAACACCTAACTACTGGATAAAGAACCTGAAGCTCCGCATTGCCGACAGGCAACTGACTAATTTCACTAATCCTTACCCGCAATTAGACGGTGTAACTAAAGAAAAAATTAAATACAAAAGAGCAGATGGTGTGGATCTTACCGGCGACCTGTACCTGCCCAAAGGCTATGATAAAAACCGTGATGGCAAACTGCCTGTTGTTATCTGGGCCTATCCTGCTGAATACAATTCTGCTGCCGATGCGGCGCAAATAAGGGGCAGTGAACACCGCTTTACCATGGTAAGCTGGGCATCGCCTGTGTTTTATGTTACACAGGGATATGCTGTTCTGAACAACGCTGAGATGCCTATTGTGGCAACCGGAAAAGATAAAAAGCCTAATGACAATTTTATTGAGCAGCTTACTATGAATGCCGAGGCGGCCATAAATGTACTTGACTCAATCGGAGCAGGCGACAAAAACCGGATGGCCGTTGGCGGGCACAGCTACGGCGCTTTTATGACAGCCAACCTGCTGGCGCATACCAAATTATTCAAAGCCGGTATTGCCCGCAGCGGCGCTTATAACCGCACCCTTACACCGTTCGGTTTTCAGAATGAAGACCGCACTTACTGGCAGGCACCTGACCTGTACAACAACATGAGCCCTTTCAGCTATGCTGATAAAATAAAAACACCGTTGCTGCTGATACATGGGGATATGGACAACAACACTGGCACTTTCCCGATTCAAAGTGAGCGGATGTTCAATGCCATTAAAGGGCATGGCGGCATTGTTAAGTACATCAGCCTGCCTTATGAAAGCCACAGCTACCAGGGCAAAGAAAATTTATTGCACATGCTCAATGAACAGTTTCAGTGGTTAGAGAAGTATGTGAAGGGTGTGAATGGGGATGGGAAAAAAGGATTTTAGCCAGACACAAAAAGACAGAAAAACTAAGTATGGACATCTATTCGTCGAAGACAATAATGGCTAAGACAAAGTTCCTTGGTATATATCAGATTGCCGGAGGGATAATTGGGCTCGGATTATCAATCTGGCTTATCTCACAGCTACAGGATATATCCTTAATGTTACTATTAATATTACTTATTGGAGTCCTCCTTTATTTTTTCTCAATTTATTGTGGCATACAGATACTGCAGAAAAAAGATATAGGCTTAAAGTATTCATTGGCGAATCAATATCTTCAACTTGTAACCTTCACTGTATTTGGTTTTACATTCCAGTATTTTTCCGGAGTATTTGTGGCTATAGGATACGATTTTACGGAATCATTCCTTTTAACCTTTAATGCTGGTGTTTCTTCTTGGAAAATATCAATTAACACTGACGAAGAAATGCTTTTGTTTAGCTTCAACTTTGTAGCATTCTATCTTATAATATTCATAAATAAACTGAGAAAAGAAATTAACGATAAGAAGGTTGAACAAGAACTTGATAGTTTAGGAGGAGAAAAATGATATTCTGATTATCTGTGTATTTAAACTACTTTCTTTTATGCATTTCACTCTTCGCCCCTTTACCCTTGCCGATGCAGATTCGCTGGCCGGATATGCCAACAATTACAATATTGCCAAAAACCTCACTAACGCCTTCCCGCATCCTTATACTAAGGATGATGCGGAAAAGTTTATAACCATGGTATCGCAGCACAACCCGGTGCAGGTATTCACTATTGATATTGAGGGGAGGGCAAGTGGTGGAATTGGCCTGTTTCCGCAGGCAGATATTATGTGCAGGAATGCTGAAATGGGTTACTGGCTTGCCGAACCGTTCTGGGGCAAGGGCATTATAACAGCAGCCATCCGGCAAATGGTGGAATACGGATTTAAGACATGGGACATTACCCGCATTTATGCCCGGCCTTTCGGCTCCAATATCGCTTCGCAGAAAGTACTGGAAAAAGCAGGCTTCAGATTAGAAGTCAGGTTTGAAAAAACTATTTTCAAGAATGGTGTGTTTGAAGATGAGTTAATTTATGCTATCCGGAGATAGGAGACGATATAAAATTTCAACAGAGAGTCAGTGAGAAAAGGAGTTTCGCAGAGATATATCACTCCCTTAACAGCTCTGTGCGACTCTATACCTCTGTATCTGAGTTGAGTCGTTTGCCAAAAAAAGAGGCTCAAAAGAGCCCCTTCGGTGTTTTTCATAAATCGGCTTCCGGCCGATTTAATTGGTTCCAAAAACGGAGTACCTGCTACTGAAGTATTCACAAAGACAATGCCATCAACAGACGAAACAATTGACCCTGGTTAATTTTTCAAACAAAAAACCCGTCCTTTTCAGAACGGGTTTACAAAAACTGGTCTGACTTTTTCCATCTGACCAGTCTGATTTATTATTTATGCATTCACCTTACCCTTAACCTTGGCAATTACCTCTTCGGCAATATTATTTGGTGCAGGATTATAGTGAGAGAACTCCATCGTAGAAGATGCACGGCCTGAACTCAATGAACGGAGCTGTGTTACATATCCAAACATTTCGCTCAGCGGCACTTTGGCTTTGATAACCTCGGCACCGGCACGGTTGTCCATACCTTCCAGTATAGCACGGCGGCGGTTAAGGTCACCTGTCACATCACCCATATATTGCGCAGGAGTAATTACCTCTACCTTCATAATAGGCTCCAGTAACACAGGTTTTGCTTTTCTTGCTGCCTCACGGAAACCAGCCTTGGCACAAAGTTCAAAGCTCATAGAATCAGAGTCAACAGCGTGGAAGCTACCGTCAAACACACGGATCTTCATGTTATCAACCGGATAGTTAGCCAGCACACCTGTTGTCATTGATTGTTCAAAACCTTTCTGGATAGCCGGTACAAATTCACGGGGAATTGAACCACCAAACAGGTCGTTTACAAACTGGTAGTGCTTATCCGGATTCTCAGCTTTCCATTCTGCATCAATTGGGCCCAGTTCAAATTGTATATCGGCAAACTTACCACGGCCACCCGTCTGCTTTTTCAGCGTTTCACGGTGCTGTACTGTTGCATTAAATGCTTCTTTATATGCCACCATCGGCGCACCCTGGTTCACTTCCACTTTAAACTCACGGCGCATACGATCAACAATGATTTCCAGGTGCAGTTCACCCATACCACGAAGGATGGTCTGACCGGTATCTTCATCTGTATTTACACGCAGTGTAGGATCTTCTTCTACCAGTTTGGCAATGGCCATACCCATCTTATCAACGTCGGCCTGTGTTTTAGGCTCAACGGCGATTGCAATTACCGGCTCAGGGATAAACATGTTCTCCAGTGTAATCGGATGGTCTTCATCACACAATGTATCACCGGTTTTTATCTCTTTGAAACCTACTGCAGCACCAATATCGCCAGCTTCGATAAAATCAATAGGGTTTTGCTTATTGGCAAACATCTTCATGATACGGCTGATTCTTTCTTTCTTACCGCTTCTTACGTTCAGCACATAAGAACCAGCATCAAGGTGACCGCTGTAACAACGGAAGAAAGCCAGACGGCCCACAAACGGGTCGGTCATGATTTTAAATGCAAGCGCCGCAAATGGCTCTTTCGGGTCGGGCTTACGGGTAAGCTCTTCGCCAGTATCAGGATGTGTTCCTTTTGTATCAGGAATATCAACCGGAGAAGGCAGGTAGCGGCACACTGCATCAAGGGCAGTCTGCACACCTTTATTTTTAAATGAAGAACCGCACATCATCGGTACAATGCTCAGGTCAACCGTTGCTTTGCGGATAGCCTCATGCATTTCATCCTCTGTAATGCTGTTGGGATCTTCAAAGAATTTCTCCATCAGACGGTCATCATATTCAGCCACAGCTTCCACCAGGTTTGCCCTCCACTCCTGAGCTTCTTCCAGCATATCAGCAGGCACTTCTATTTCATCGAAGGTCATTCCTTCTGTTTCCATGTGCCAGATAATACCTTTCATCTTAATCAGGTCAACCACACCTTTGAAGTCATCTTCAGCACCAATAGGCAATTGCAGGGGTACTGCTTTAGATCCCAGCATTTCCTTTACCTGCTTCACTACATTCAGGAAATCGGCACCGGCACGGTCCATTTTATTAACAAAACCGATACGGGGAACACCATAGCGGTTAGCCTGGCGCCATACAGTTTCACTCTGTGGCTCCACACCGTCAACAGCAGAAAACAGGGCGATAAGGCCATCCAGCACCCTCATACTACGCTCCACTTCCACAGTAAAGTCAACGTGGCCCGGAGTGTCGATAATATTAAAGCTATACGCCTTGGTATTGGCATTAGGCTTTCCCTTGTCAGTAGGGAAGTTCCATTTACAGCTTACCGCTGCTGATGTGATGGTGATACCCCTTTCCTTTTCCTGTTCCATCCAGTCGGTAGTGGCGGCACCATCATGCACCTCACCAATGCGGTGTATCATACCAGTGTAGCGGAGTATTCGCTCCGTTGTCGTGGTTTTACCGGCATCAATGTGGGCGGCAATACCAAAGTTTCTCTGAAATTTTAAATCAGCCATGACTACTGTTGTTTATTTTTTGATTTTTAGATTTTAATTTGAATATTATTTTATGTTGTCTGGGTTCTGTCCCCTGTTCATCGTCCCTTGCGTCGCACCCGTCAACTGTATATCGCTAATGAACTCATGAGGACCTTTCCGGCCTCAAATTCCCCGGAGATTTCCGCCTTTGGCGGGCTGGGGTTGTTATGGTAGATTCAGACTCTCATATACTGCCACTTGAAGAAAAAGCCCTGCCGCTCACCTCCTGTTCATCATAACCTTTCTTAATGGCGGCGCAAAGGTAGGGGTTTTAGCCGAAAGACGGCTTTCTGCGGTGTACACATTTTAGGAGTTGGAGAAACAAGAAAAAGTCTGCTGTTTAAAATGCAAATAATTGATTTACATATAAAAACGAAAAAACATCTACCCCATTCACATATTCTCACAGCCAGAAAAAATACCAAGAATAAAAACAGCCAGCCTGTATTTCAATTGATTACCATAGCCGTCAATCGAATAAACAGGCTATTTTAAGCAAAATGCAGAAAATCTGAACCAGACCTCCCTTAAACTTGACTTTATGAGAAACACTCTGAAGATGTCATACACAGAAGAAAAATAAAGAGTTACTGACAGCCTGAAACAGAATCTGTAAACAGATTTTGTGAACCCGATCAGGAAACTTATTTGGATCAGAGCCATTTTCCGTAAATCCGGTAACGTTTATATATTTTGCCACCCAGCTTTTCATATTCACCACACATTGCTGTGTTGGTTTCAAGCACCAGGTGACTGTCAATAGTTTTGAAGTTCCGCCTGATGGCAGCTTTTAGAATAGCAGTACCCATCAGCACATTAAGGCCAATGCCGCGGTGGCTTTGCTTTATAGCTCCAATCATCATGTCAAGCTGTGTGGCCTTGCGGGCAGCCGATAGCATGTGTATAAACCCAAACGGAAAGACTTTACCATTGGCTTTCTGAATACCACTGCTCATGTCGGGCAGGGCAACGGCAAATGCCACCAGTTCATTCTTCCCGTTTACCACCACTTTTACAAAATCAGGATCCAGCACCGGCATATATTGTGCTGCCATATTCCTCATTTCGGTTTCACTCATCGGAGAGAAACCATATAAAGGAGTAAATGTTTCATTAACCAGCCGGAACACCGGGATAATCCATTGTTTAAACTGGCGCTTAGAAGTAAATTCCAGTAACCGTAATTGGTTATTCCGGCACATCCTTTCATGTATCTTTTCATATAACTCCGGAATTTGTTCTGGCACATTTATGCGGTAAGAAACACAGTCCAGTTTTTTTTCAAATCCTTCGTCTTCCACCAGTTGCTGCAAGTAAGGAGGATTAGTAGGTGTGGCTATTACAGGTAAATGTTCAAACCCTTCCACCTGCAGGCCCTGAGGGTCTTTATCAGAAAAGCCATAAGGGCCGATGATTTGTGTCATACCTTTTTCCCTGCCCCAACTGGCGACGGTATTTATTAAAGCCCGGCTTACGTTCCTGTCATTAACACAATCAAGCTGAAAGAAACGAACTGCCTTCTCCCCCTGCCTTTCATTATACTTATGATGAATGATGCCCATTATACGTCCTGCAGGTTTGTTGCCTACGAAAGCCAGCCATCTTTTTACTTCAGCATAAGCAAGGGCAGCATTTGTTTTGGGGTTGTGAAACTTCCGCTCATCTATATACACCGGAGGCACCCAGTTGAGATAGTCCTTATATATCCCTGCCGGCAGATGAATATAACGCCGAAGTAATGCCCCATCGGAAACTTCTTTTATATCAATATCGTTAGTTAAGGCAGGCAAAGCAAATATCCGGTTCCGGATTCTTATAATGATGTAAAGCTATTTCTTTCTTATTCTCTTTCTGCCCTGCATATAGTTTTCAACTGCCGATTTTTTTGTGTACCAATTGCGGCCTTCTTTGTAAGCATCAATCTTTCCCTGGCGGGCCAGCAGGCTGATATACTCCTGACCGTAAGGTATTTTTTCATCCTCCACTAAATTTGAAATCAGCTCATAATCCTCACCACTTCCCGGCATGGCATTCAAATAGATGTTCAGGGTACGCTCCAGTGCCTGGCACATCAGCAGGCATATTTTTTTATAACTGCCTTTGTTTGCCTGGTTCAGCGCCTCATAATATTTGCTACGGTCATTTTTTAAAATAATTGCAGGAGGAAATCCTTCCTTCATCAGCAGGAGGTTCATAGCCAGTCTTACAGTTCTTCCGTTGCCATCAAAAAAGGGGTGAATCCAAACAAACCGGTGATGAAAAACCGCTGCCAGTTGAATCGTATTCAGGCTGTCAGGATTGGTGTTGATATAATCAATCAGTTCATCCAGTAAATCAGGAACTTTTTGTGCATTAGGAGGAGTGAAATTAGCTCCCACAATTCGTACACCACCATTACGCAGCCTTCCGGCAAATTCATCTTCTATACTCCGCATTACCAGCCCATGCAGTGACAAAATATCAATGCTTCGCAGAGTATAATTACCAGAGACCAGTGTGTACAGATAATCAATCGCCTTTTCATGGTTATGCACTTCAAAATGCTCCCTCAGGGATTTTCCTTTTATAGTGATGCCTTCCTGCAAAACCATTTTTGTTTCCCGGAGGTTAAGCGTATTTCCTTCAATGCTGTTGCTGTTGTAAGTCCATTCTACAGTAATATCTTCTTTTATCCTGTTCAGGGCACTTGCAGGCAATGGCCTCGCCTTTACCAGTTTGTCCTTTTTTTCAAAAAGGCGGACATAAACAGGTTTCAGTTCATCCAGACCCAGTATGTCATTTTCCCATTTCACACCCAAATGTACTAATTTATCGGATAATAAATAATTATACCTATCCGATATTAAGAAATTTTGCTGAAAATACTCAATACTGCACCGAAACCAGAAAAAGTCCATGTGCCGGTACAGCAAAACTTGCTTTGGTGCAGTCTTTGGCTTCAATAATTTGCCTGAACTCTTCAAGAGAAATTTTCCCACGGCCTGCTTTCAGCATAGTTGCCGTTAATGCCCGCACCATACCACGGAGAAAGCGATTGGCCTTAACATTGTACACCAGGCAATCATTTTCGTTCAGCCAGCGGCTTTCCAGTATGTTGCACTGAAAAGTTTTTACCTGAGTATTACGTTTAGAAAAAGAAGTAAAGTCATTATACTCTTTCAATATCTCAGCCGCCTGCTGCATTAACGGCACGTCAAGTTTAAAAGGAAAATAATAAGCACGGTCAGCCAGAAAAGGGTTTTTTTGTTGATAGATGTAATACTTGTATTCACGGCTGAGCGCATCAAAGCGGCAGTGTGCTTCATCATTCATCTGCCTGATATTTCTTATCACAATATCCGGGGGAAGGATAGCATTTATTTTATAAACAAACTTTGGATTGATTGTTCCATCGTAATCAAAATGGAAAAAATTCTGTAGTGCATGCACACCGGCATCGGTACGGGATGAGCCGGTCATCACCAGCCTTTCTTTTTGCAGTATTTCAAAAGCTGTTTCAACTTCCGCCTGAATGGTGTTAGCATTTTCCTGTGACTGAAAGCCACTGTATGCAGTTCCTTTGTATGATACTTCTAAAAAATAGCGGGGCATAGATATTAGTTGCGGAGCATAGCCCTGAACCTTTTAATATAGTATTCGTCTTTCAATTCGGCCTCAAGTGAAGAAAATCTCTCCTGGTCAGAAGCACAGTTATAAACAGCATCAAAAAACCTGTACTTGCCTTCTTCATTCAGGAACATGGTACTCAGGTTCTTTATTTGCTGCACAGAAAAGCACTTCGATTTGCAGGCCTTTCTTGCTTCGCTGATCATATCATCATCACTTTCTGCTGCAGCCATTACTTTACGCAACTGAAAGAAATCGGCATCAGCAGCTAATGCAGCACAATTGTTTTTTATTACAGGCTTTTCCGCGGAAGTAACAACTGGCGTAATTGTTACCACATCTTTAGGTTTTTCCTCTTTCACAACCGGCACTACAGGGACATCTGCCTTTTGTTCTTCTTTCTTTTCAGGATTGGAAGAAATATCCAAAAACTTCTTTTCTTCCTTTGGCTCTTCTGTTATTACACCAGCAATTGTTTTGGGCTCCGGTATCAGCAACCGAATAGTATCGCTGTTTCCGTTTGGAAATGAGTCAACATAAACAAGCCCAAAACCTTCGGTTGTGGAACTTTCAGACCTTTTGCGAACAACAGATTTTCCGTATTCCTTATCCGCGGTGAGCAAAGGTTTTTCTTCAGTTACCACTGGAATTTCTTTCACCTCTGCAACCTGTTTGGGTTCTTCTTTTACTACAGCCACCTTAGGTTCTTCCTTTACAACAAGCGGTTTTGGTTCTTCTTTCACCACAACGGGTGTCTCTTCTTTTGGTGTAACCACTTGCGGAATAGATTTTTCCACTGACTTTTCCGTAACGACAACAACCACATCGGGTTGCACAGCAACTGGTTTTTTTTCTTCCACAACTTTTACCGGCCTTTCTTTTAATGAAGGATCGTCTGAAGCTTTTGCCAAACCCTCGGTAAAAGGCGACGTATCTTTCCTGACTTCTGCTTTTACTTCCTGACTTCCCGGTAGCGTTGTGCTGCCCATTTGCACAGTAAGTAACTGACGATCGAATAGCCCCCAACCTTTAACACCAAAATCTTTCAACAAGTAACCATGGTCCTTTTTGTTTATCGCAACGGAAAAAAAATACTGTGCATTGCTACGGGGAAAACCGATGCTGAATGAATGAGTTGTATCGGTTAGTTTAGAAAGAATAATATACCCGGAAGCCGAAGAGCTAAATACTTTCTCCTTCATTTGCACAAAAAAGGGCTGATTGGCCTCAGACTGGATATAAACAAAGAAAACTTTCTGGCTAATCGCAGAAGCTGCGATAAATGTCAGTAAAAGAATGAGGCTTATTTTTTTCATGCTTTCCAGGCATTGGTGTAATACAAATTTAGCCCAAAACCAAGCATATTAGATGCTCCCGATACAACATCTTGTTAAATACTGTAACCGTTCAGCCCATTTATACCTTCAATAAATGGGTAGCCTTGTAAATTTGCGGCAATTAAACATCTTGTATGCAGAAACTCGTTTTCACCCTTTTGACATTATCCCTGTTTGGTGCCGCAGCAGCACAACCCATTGCAAGAGATACATCATGGAAGAAACAATACAGGGAAACTCCCGCCCGGATCAATAACCTCGTTCATACAAAACTGGAAGTGACGCCAGACTTCAGCAAATCATATTTGTATGGCAAAGCATGGATAACACTTCGTCCCCATTTCTATCCTACTGATACTCTTACTCTGGATGCAAAAGGAATGGAATTTAAAAAGGTTGCCCTGCAGAAAGGATCTCAACTTATACCACTTACTTATGATTATAACGACTGGGAGCTGAGAATAAAATTAGACAGAACATATAAGGCAGCTGACAGCTACACCATTTTTATTGACTACGTAGCAAAACCTGAGGAGTTTGAAGCAAAGTATGAAAGAAGCGGGATGCTGGGAATAAAAGGTATGTATTTCATCAACCCGACTGGTGAAGAGAAAAACAAACCCACACAAATATGGACACAGGGAGAAACCGAGTCTAATTCTGCCTGGTTTCCTACTATTGACAAGAGTAACCAGCGTTGCACACAAGAGTTATCAGTAACTGTTAGCAACAAATACACCACTCTCAGCAATGGCAAACTGATGAGCCAAAAGAAAAATACAGACGGCACCCGGACTGATTACTGGAAGATGGACCTGCCGCATGCCCCCTATCTTTTCTTTCTGGGGGTTGGAGAATATGCTGTGGTAAAAGACAACTGGAAAGGCAAAGATGTGAACTATTATGTCGAGCCAGAATATGCACCCGTTGCAAAAAAGATATTCGGCAATACACCGGAGATGATGGCCTTCTTTTCAAAAATAACTGGTGTAGAATATCCCTGGATTAAATACTCACAAATTACCGGCAGAGATTTTGTAGCCGGTGCTATGGAAAACACAACCGCTACCCTTCACCAGGAAGGGGCACAGCAAGATGCCCGCCAGCTTGTTGATGGCAACAATTGGGAAGGAACTATAGCCCATGAATTGTTTCACCATTGGTTTGGCGACTATGTTACCACTGAAAGCTGGAGCAACCTGACAGTGAATGAATCATTTGCCAATTACAGCGAAGTACTGTGGGATGAATATAAATACGGACAGGATGCCGGCGATGAGCACAACTATGAAGACATGCAGAATTATCTTTTCAGCGGCAGCGATAAGAAAGACCTTGTACGGTTTCAATATGCACACCGTGAGGATATGTTTGATGCTGTAAGCTATCAAAAAGGCGGACGCATACTGCATATGCTGCGAAACTATCTTGGCGACAGCGCCTTTTTCAAATCTCTTAATAATTATCTTACCACCAATAAACTAAAATCAGCAGAAGCACACCAGTTGCGCCTGGCATTTGAAGAAGTAACCGGCAAAGACCTTAACTGGTTTTTTAACCAATGGTATTTTGGCAGCGGTCATCCAACTGTTGACGTGGATTACATTTACAATGATGAGGCAAAAAATGTAAGCGTAATTTTCAAGCAAACACAAAAAACAGGAAAACTGTTTAAACTGCCACTGGCCATTGATGTATATGAAGGCAGCAATAAAAAGAGATACAATGTATGGGCAAATAATGCTGTTGACACTTTTACATTCAGCTATTCCAAACGGCCTGACCTTGTAAATGTGGATGGCGATAAAATAATGCTATGGGTAAAAAAAGACAACAAAACACTTGACAACTATGTACATCAGTACAGGTATGCTGCCAGATATCTTGACAGAAAAGAAGCCATAGAGTATGCCGCCAAAAGGCTTTCTGAGCCCAAAGCAGCCGAACTGCTCAAGACAGCTCTAACTGATAAATATGAAGGATTGAGAACATTGGCCATCGGACTTGCAGATATTCGTAAAGAAGCCATCCGTTTTTCCTGTGAGCCGATATTTGCCGATTTAGCCAAAAACGATAAAAATGCTTTGGTAAGAGCCGCCGCCATATCCAAACTGGGAGATTATGAGAAACCGGAATATG
>CALLZY010000011.1 GCA_937858715.1 uncultured Chitinophagaceae bacterium
GGAAATAATAGCGGTTTTCATTGAACTATTTTTTTATACACATCTGCATGGCCTTTTGCTGTGTTCTCCCAGCTAAATTTTTCTAACTGTTTTGCACCGGCCACAATCATTTGAATCCTTTTTTCTTTGTCCTCCAGCAATCTGCTAATGGTGTTGAGCATCGACCCCGGCACCAGCGGATCAAAATATTCAGCTGCACTACCCCCTACTTCAGGAAGCGATGAATTATTACTCAGCAATGCCGGGCAACCGCACTGCATAGCTTCCAGTACCGGCAAGCCAAACCCCTCATACAATGAAGGAAAAACAAACACTGCTGCTTTCTTATACAACTGTGCTAGCAAAGTATCACTTACATGCGAAAAGGCAGTTACCCTGTCTGCAATGTTCAGTTCTTTCATCAAAGCCTGCTCAGCAGCAGACATTGGGCCGCCGCCTGCCGCTACCAGCGAAATATTCTGTTCGAGCATTACAGGTGCCACTTCCTTTACGAAAGCTGTAAAATTTTTATATCCCTGTCTGCTGCCCACAAACAATATAAAACGTTGCGGCAGTTTTTCGATAGCCGCATCTGGTGGTGCCTTCAGAATGGCCGCATCAAAACCACCGGATAAGTACACCGTTGCTACTTTATCAGGGGCCACTCCGTAATATTCAATTATATCCTTCCTGGTATTATCCGAAATGGCAATAATATGATCTGCCCTTTCTATAAGTTGCTTCTTCCATCGCAGTACTTTTTCAGTTTGCGGTGAGTGGTCGTTAAATTTTTCGTTGGTTAAGTCATATACCGTTAAAGCAAGGGGTGTTTTGCCCAGGTATTGCAAAAAATAAGGATCATAATACGTGGGATGAAAAATATCAACCGCTCCTTTTCTCAGCAGCCTGTTACTGTATGGCCGGTTCACCTGCTGGTTAATCATCTTCAGTGCACTAAGCTTGCCCTTGAAATGAATTTTTTTCAAAACCGGTTTACTGCCCAGCCAGCGGGTGTCTTGTATATATGTATTGTACGAATGACGGCACCGGAATAAAACTTCCATATCTCTGTCATTATCCAGCCTTTTCAGCACTTCAATAAAATAGCGGGATATGCCGCCATTTATCTGCCAGTCAAATATCTGAGAATCAAAAAGAACTTTCAATGTCTGTTATTTATAAAATATCCGTTTAGCAATCTTCTCCAGCCCAATGTAGCGTAACACTTTTTTTACTGAATCAAAAGGGCCACCGCTAAGCATCTTTTTCCGCCAGGTTTTTCTATTCATGTAATCAAGTGCCTTAATTGCATTGGCGTTTATTTCAACTGCTTCTTTATTGCCCGTCTTCTCCAGTACAGGCATCAGTTCTATCCGCATCTGCCGCTCACCCTCATGTATCCAGGTTGTATTGTTACTGGTATTTGCCCCATGCCATCTTACCAGCGCATAACTTCCGGGCATATTATGATATACAAAACACCCGTTTTCAAGTACACAGTGCAGCAAAAAAAGATAATCTTCTGCGGCTCTCTTCGCTGTGTCCCATGTGCCTGCCTTATCTACAATTGCCCTTTTAAACAACAAAGTACTGATGTGTGCAAAGCTGCCTTTCAATGCAGCAGGCAATATTTTCTCTCCTTTGCCAGAAATACCCGGCATCCACTCTTTATCCGCTCCCCAGTGTGTAAAATGCCACTCGCTTTTGTCCGCAGGATTCTTTTTGAAATACCGCACAGACCCATATACAATATCTGCCTCAGGGTTATTTTGAAATACTGATAACTGAATTTCGAATTTCCCTTTCTCAATACAATCATCAGCATCCAAAAACTGTATGTACTCACCTTTTGCTTGCTTTAGAGCAAAGTTCCTGGCAGCACTGGGTCCTGCATTTTGCTGTTGGTAAAACTGTATCCTTTTGTCCTGGTTAATAAACTCATGAACGATTTCTGCTGTATTATCCGTTGAGCCATCGTCCACAATAATCATTTCCCAGTCAGTATATGTTTGCTGCTGAACGGAACGGATAGTATCGGCAATTAGATGACCGTAATTATAACAAGGAACGACGACAGAAATCATTAATCAGTGCTTTTCAGTTTTAACAGACATAGCATTTTTTCAAAATCATCTTCTTGCTCATACGCCTTTGCATTATCTAATATAGTTTGCGGTTCAATCTCGGAAAAGTCTATTTGTAAAAGCTTTTCAATCACTTCATCTGAGAATCTGTATTTGATTATTGTTGCGGGGTTACCTCCAACAATTGCATAGGGAGGTACATCTTTTGTTACCACAGACTTCGCAGCAATAACAGCACCCTGCCCGATTTTTACACCCGGCATAATAAAGGCCTCCACACCTATCCACACATCATCACCTACAATTATCTTTCCTTTCGTTGTCGTTTCAATAATATGATCGCCAATGAATATTGCTTTAAAAGGGTAAGTCGTAAACCGCTTATAATAATGGTTGCCTCCCAGTAAAAAACATACCCCCCGGGCAATAGAACAATAATGCCCGATTTCGAGCCCTTCGCCTTCATCATTTTGGCTTTGTATGTGCAAATCACCATAGGTATGCTTACCTACTTTCACCTTATCAATGGGAAAAAAAGTTGACGCAATGGTTCTGTTATGCGCATTTAATTTTCGCCATTGTACCCGGTGGCTGTGCAGCTTCATGAAAAATTGTGCCTTTCTGTATAAAAAACTAATCATAAATCAGGTTTTTTACCCTTTGTAAACAAATCCACATTTAGACTCTTCAAGATACTTGTGCAGCATTGATGTATCAACCCACAAATCCCTATGCCCAGCAGTTTCAGCTGATTCGTCTCTTTTTAAAATAGCTTTAGCTCGCATTGAAATATACGACAAATCAAAAGTTTTTGCCAGCTTCTCAAACCAATCTGCCTCATATCCCTCTACGATGATATCTAAAACTGATGCCTGTGTAAATGCCATATGCGAAAACCCTGCCCCATGCGCCCCTGCAATTTTTTGGGCATGGTAAAAGAAGTTAATCTGCTCCGCCAAACTGTAATCTTCGAGCTCTATTACAGTGTAGCCCATTGCCCTCACTATCGGCAGCACTTCGTCATTGTTAACTATTCTTCTGAACCTGGCCTTACTTCTGGTAATAAATAGCTTTTCAGGATAATGTTCTTTACCTGCTATTAACCCCTTCGTTTTCATTTTCTCAATTACCCACTCTTTAAAATCCCTCAGTATCTGACCTTTCTGGCGCATATCGTCAGTAAGATTATTACAGGAAATTGCCAACGGTGTTTTAACTACCTGTCTATTGCTTATCAGTATTACATTATCAATATCAAGCAATGACAACCATTCATCATGAAATTTTGATCTTTCGGTCGGAAAAACAATTGGTGTTTCCGGCAGATAATCCCGAAGACAAAAAATCTTAATTAATGTTTCGTAAATAAAATGATAAAAGTTGGAATACCAGCTGTTCACCACACTTAAGGCTGGAGTTTGAATTCTCAGATTTTTTCTGTAAATATAATTACCTCCTATTGACATTAGTGGCAAACGAGAATAATCAGACGGCATAATTGCCGAAAGATTTTCTAATCCTTTAGTTATATAACCATAACAGCCAATATGCGCATTTCTTACCGAATATTCCTTTATCTCCTCAAACCGGGAATTTTCCTTTACGCTTACTCTCATAAGCAATTTTTTAGCTGATTAAATTGAAGGAACATAAGCCAAGTTAGTATGGTAAAGTATAATAGCTAAACATTGCGTCATTTTACCTTGATGTTAACCAATATCCGGCTTTTCAAAACTTCATTTTTGTACTTGGTTAGCGAATTCATAAACCGTATCTGCGCTAAAGTGAAAACTTGCTTTTGATTTTTTTAACTACTATATTTATAATTTTTCGCAATGTAAAAACACTCTCCGGCCACATATAATATTCTGCAAGAGTAATGGCGTCTGTTCCATACAAATCATAATGCTTGAGAAACATGTAATTTCTCAACCGGTCCTGCTTTTTTTTCTGCTTTAATAAATCACTATATCGGGAAACTTCCTTTGTTCTATAAAACAAGCAAGCATCTTTAACTAATAAAGCTCTTCCACCCCGCTTTAGAGTATTGACCCAAAATTCCCAATCCTCAAATCCTCCCTCCATATTAGGATCATACCCCTGATTTAGAACCCAATCTGATTTCCTGTAAAGAGCAGTAACCACTATCTGATTTCTGAATTTTATGGTATCTCCTCTGAATTCACTCATAATAACATGACTAGAAAATCCAAAACACTGAACTTTACTATAAACTATTTTGATGTCCTC
>CALLZY010000012.1 GCA_937858715.1 uncultured Chitinophagaceae bacterium
CCAACGTAGTGAAAAAACTGGTGGCTGTAGATACTATAAGGGTTCAGAATTTCAGCCACTATATTGATTTGCAGGGAAAGATTTCTAACAGTGGAATAGGTTATGTGGCACCAAAGGGACAGGGTGGTTTAGTAAGAGCTATATATGTAAAGGTTGGACAACGGGTCTCTCCCGGCCAGCTTGTGGTAAAATTAGATGATGCCTTGCAAAAGCAGGGATTAAATGCTGCACAACAGCAAACCGGTCAGCTTAAAGCAAGGCTGGCGCAGGCGCAAACGATATATGAACGCTACCAGAACCTTTGGAAACAAAATATCGGTGCAGAAATAAATGTGGTGAATGCCAAAGCGGATGTTGATGCCCTTACAGCACAACTAAAAGCGGCAAATGCTTCGGTGGCAATGGCGCAGGAGCAGCTTGCGATGACGAATGTGCATGCCGGTATCAGCGGAGTAGTTGAAGAAGTGAATGTTCGGGCCGGAGAGTTCTTCAGCGGGGCAACACAGCAAGGCGGCCAGATTGTTATTGTGAATAATGCTTCATTGAAAGTAGAAGTGCCTGTTCCGGATAATTATGTAACCAAAGTAAAGAAGGGGGATAAAGTACTTGTATCTGTTCCTGAAACAGGCCGTGCCCCTTATGAATCTTCAATAAGTGTGGTTGGGGCATCAATAAATGCAACAACCCGTTCCTTCCTGACGGAAGCTAAACTGCCTTCTGATCCGATGCTGAAACCCAACCAGACAGCCATTATGAAGATTTTGGATTATGAGTCGAAAGCAGCAATAGCTGTTCCGGTAAATATTGTTCAGGCCGATGAAAAAGGAAAATTTGTTTATGTAATGGAAAAAATGGCTGATAAACTGGTTGCCAAAAAGAAAGCAGTGAATGTGGGTGAAGTGTATGATGGCAAAATTGAGATCAAGGCTGGTCTGAATGGAGGTGATATTATTATTACAGAAGGTTACCAGGCTTTATACGACGGACAAACAGTAGATATTAACGGTGCAAAAAAATAATGCTCAGCAGTAAAAATATTTTATGAATCTGAAAGAGGGTCTTCTAAAGACATTTAAACAATTTAAACCAACCAGCTGGGCCGTTGACAACCGGGTGGCAGTGTATATCCTTGCCATTATTATATCGGTTATTGGGTTTACCCAGTTCGTTACTTTGCCTAAAGAGCAGTTTCCGGATATTGTGGTTCCTACTATTTCGGTTACTACCATCCACGCAGGTAACTCGGCAAAGGACATTGAAAACTTAGTTACCCAGCCGATAGAAAAGCAACTGAAAGGCATCAGCGGGGCTAAGGTTAATAAAATCCAGAGTATATCTCAGGCAGACTACAGCCTGATTGTTGTAAAATTTGATACAGATGTAAAGACTGACGTGGCCAAGCGGAAAGTGGAAGATGCTATTGATAAAGCGGCAACTGATTTACCTACCGATCTTACTTCAGCACCTAACGTACAGGAATTTGCTTTCAGCGAAATACCTATCATGTTTGTAAACCTGAGCGGCGATTTTGATGCCATGCAACTTAAAAAGTATGCTGACAAAATTCAGGACAGGGTTGAGTCGCTGAGTGAAGTAAGCAGGGCAGATATCGTAGGCGCACCAGAAAGAGAAATACAGGTAAATGTTGATCCGTATAAACTTACTGCTGCAAGGGTTAGTTTCAATGATATTGAAGGAGCCATCAGCAGAGAGAACCACGATATTACCGGCGGTTTAATCGAAACCGGTAATATGAAACGTACACTGAAAGTAAAAGGACAGTTTACCAGTATTAACGACCTGTACAATGTAATTGTGCGGAGCAGTTCACAAGGGGCATCCGTTTACCTGCGGGATGTGGCTGAATTAAAGGATACAATTAAGGAAAGAGACAGCTATGCCCGTTTGGATGGGAAAACGGTCGTAACGCTGAACATCGTAAAACGTTCCGGAGAGAACCTGATAGATTGTGCCGACAAAGTGAAAGCAGAAGTAGAAGCTATGCAAAAAGCCGAAGAGCTTCCTTCAAACCTGCGGGTGGAGTTTACAGGCGATACCAGCAAACAAACAAAGACTTCTTTTAATGAACTGATTAATACAATCATTATTGGTTTTGTGCTTGTGCTCATAATCCTGATGTTTTTTATGGGTGTGACCAATGCATTCTTTGTGGCACTGAGTGTGCCGTTGAGTGTCTTTGTCGCCTTTCTGTTTATTCCAATAGTCGGTAGCCTTACAGGCATAAACATTACACTCAACTTCATCGTATTATTTGCCTTGCTGTTCGGCCTTGGAATTATTGTGGACGATGCCATTGTGGTTATTGAAAATACACACCGGATTTTTGCCAATGGTAAGATTCCAATAGTCCGAAGTGCCAAAGAGGCTGCCGGTGAAGTATTCATTCCGGTACTGGCCGGAACAGCCACTACCCTGGCACCTTTCTTCCCGTTGTTATTGTGGAAAGGTATCATTGGTAAGTTTATGATTTACCTGCCTGTAGTACTTATTCTTACGCTGGCGGCATCACTTATTGTAGCCTTCTTCTTTAACCCGGTTTTTGCAGTAAGCTTTATGAAGCCAGAGGGCAGAGAGTTTGAAAAGCCAAAGAATGCGGTGTGGAGAAACAAGTGGTTCTGGACTGCGGTGATAGGTGGTTTATTATTGCACCTTGCCACTTTCCACGGCACTGCTAACTTTCTGCTGTTGCTGGCAATACTGATGGTTTTCAATGCGTATGTACTGAATGATATTATCCATAAGTTCCAGAATAGCTTCCTGCCAAAGCTGATGAATCTGTATGAAAAATTGCTTCGCTGGATACTGAAAGGGAAAAGACCGGTTTGGGCATTTACCTCATTGTTTGGTTTATTCTTTGTTTCGCTGGGCTTATTAATGGCAAGCGTATTTGCAGGAAGAACTAAGTTTACTTTCTTTCCAAACGGTGACCCCAGTTTTATATATGTATATCTGAAAATGCCGATTGGAACCGATGTAAAACATACTGACAGTGTGCTGCATATGCTGGAGCACCGTGTAGAAAAAGTGCTTGAGAAAGATTTGCCCGGTCAAAAAGGTGCGATAGTGGAAAGCATTATTACCAATGTAGCAGCCAACGCAAACAATCCGAATGATAATAACAGAAGTGTACAATCGCACCTTGGAAGAATACAGGTTTCATTTGTAGAGTTTGAAAAAAGGCATGGCAAAAAAACCGGCCCCTATTTGGATTCTATCCGCAAGGTGGTGCAGGGACTGCCCGGCACAATTGTAGAAGTGGCCCAGGAAAAAAACGGGCCTCCAACAGAACCGCCTGTTAATATTGAAATATCAGGCGATTATTTAGAAAGTGTTGCAAAAGTTGCTACTGATTTATATCGTTACCTCGATACTAACCGTATTGAAGGAATAGAAAACCTTCAGCCGGATGTTGACCTTTTCAATCCTGAAATTACTGTTACTGTGGACAGACAAAGGGCCATGATGGAAGGAGTAAGTACAGCACAGATAGGTATGGAACTGCGTACTGCTGTTTTCGGTAAAGAAGTAAGCAAGATCAAAGACGGTGAGGATGAGTATAAAATTCAGTTGCGGTACAAGGAGAACCTGCGCAATAACATCACCGACCTGATGAACATGCGGATTACGTTTATGGACATGAACACCATGCAGATAAAATCGCTGCCGCTGAGTTCTGTAGCCACTATTGATTATACAAGCGGCGCCGGAGGTATTAAACGCAAAAATGTAAAACGTACTATTCAGTTGCAGAGCAATGTGCTTGACCCGACCATGGTTGCACCAATCAACCTGAAGTTGCAGGAAAAAATTAAAGAGTTCAAGCAGAAAAATACCCTCCCTTCGGATGTGACAATTAAACAAAGCGGACAAAGTGAGCAGGAAGCCGAAACTTCAGCCTTCCTTGGAAAAGCATTGCTGATTGCCCTTGGATTGATTTTCCTGATATTGGTATTACAGTTTAATAGCCTGAGCAAGCCGTTCATTGTACTGACGGAGATTTTCTTCTCCATCATTGGTGTGCTGCTGGGCTATGCCTTTACAGGAATGACGGTGTCGTCAATTATGATGGGGGTGGGTATTATCGGCCTTGCCGGTATTGTGATTAAAAACGGTATCCTGCTGATTGAGTTTACTGATGAGTTGCGTCATCGGGGCGTACGTACCCGTGAAGCAGCTATACAGGCTGGTAAAATCCGTATCATCCCGGTGTTGTTAACGGCCGTTGCTACTATCATGGGCCTGTTCCCGCTGGCAGTTGGATTGAATATTGATTTTGCCGGACTGTTTCAAAAATTGCAGCCTAATATTTTCTTTGGTGGCGATAGTGTTGTATTCTGGGGACCTTTAAGCTGGACAATCATATTTGGCCTTATCTTCTCGTTCTTCCTTACACTGGTAATGGTGCCAAGTATGTATTTGATTTCCGAGAGGTTACGCAGACCAATGAATAAATTCTATGGTACGAGGTTCATAGCCATTTTAGGTTTTACAGGCCCATTCTTCTTTATTCTGGCTGGGGTTATGTATGCTGTAAAAGCTTTGCGTGGCCAAAAAGTTTGGCTGGGACAGCAAAAGCACCCAACCAAACAGGCATAATTTTCGTTATGAAACTAAAGTAGTTGGTTTTGGTGGTTAATAGAGAAAGCGGTTCTTTTTTAAGGGCCGCTTTCCTTTTTTCTGAAAATTTTCAATTCTTGATTCTGTTGTAGAAGTATATGAATTTGACTTAAGCTTAGTAATTTCAGGTGCATATTCTGGTAATTATTTGATTATTCTTTCAAAAAAAAATTATGAAAGCCCCAAAACTATTCTTTGCATTTCTGGTAACAGGTTTTTTGCTAAGTATAACTGCACAAATTGCTATTGCCCAGGGACTGAAAGGCCGCTATCGCTTTATTGAAGACAGCGATGTAAAGCAGCCTAATGCAAAAGCGGTCATTATGATAAATTTTGGCGGAGGCAGCTTCACATTTAAAGCCGAGCAGCCGGGCGAAACAGTTACAGATAATGGTACTTACCAGGTTAGTGGAAATAAATTTACCATCAAGTTCAAAGAGATGGAGCAGGGCCAGAAAAGCGGTACTTATTCTCTGCAAAATGGCATACTCACACTTCCTTTCAAAATGCTGGATAATGAAAAAGGCACCTCTAAATGGCAGGATGCCTCATTAATACCTGACAACAAAGCAACGGTAAAGGAAGTAATAGCAAAAGCCATTGAAGGCTCAACAAAGAAAGCAAAGCTATACGCCGACCTGGACCAGCGGGCCATAAAGGGGAATAAAAACCTGAAAGGCGGATTGGCAGAGTCTTATTATGTACAGGCTACTTTTTTCTACTTCAAAAATTACAAATGGGAGGCCCTTTACGGATTTGCCAGGGCTTGTAATATTGAGAATGGCAATGCCCTTTATCTGAACAATTTGTGTAACCTTCTGCTTGAACTGGGAAGGATATATGATGCAAAAGTGCTGGCGGAAGACATCACTGCCCGGTTTCCCAACCTGCCTTATGGCTGGAACAATCTTGCTTATATCTACCTGAAGCTAGGTATTGTAAAAGAAGCTGAGAAAGCAATAAGGATAGCCATGAAGCTTGCCCCGGAGAATGGCCTGTATTGTTATACCGGTTCAAAGATTGCGGAAGAAGACGGAAGGAAAACTGAAGCTGAAAAACTGGCGCAGCAGGCTTGGGATTTAGGTTACGCCGGCAATGGCAGGGAGGGAGCCGGGGCGGGTAAGTCTGCCAATAACAATGCGACAAAAACAAATAAAAATGCCGGTGCTGTGAAGCCTTCTGCAAAACCTAAACAGGCCAATAAACCGCCATCAGGTTATAAAATTGCAGACTGGCAGGGAAGCTACCAGGCAAAATATATTTCAGCCCGCAGCGGCGAAACACCCGGAGATGCTAATACAAAATTTGGTGAAGGCGTGGCATCTACAGTAATGAATTTGCAAACACTTGCTTGTGTTAAAAGCTTTTCCATGCAGGTTTCATCCAGTGGTTATGTTTCCGGCAGCGGCGAAATATTATATGTTTACCAGGGAACAACAGCCAATATGGCTGTGGGTATGGCGCCGTCTGTACTTACAGGTAATGGATTTTCAGCAAACTTGAAAGACGGCTACCAGGTAAGAAGCTGGAGTTTTACCGGTACAGTAACTGATAACGGTGATGTGGAAATACAGGGACTTCCGTCAGAAAAACTCGACTTGCTGAATGTGGGCAAATGGCAAAAAATCACACCATGGAGTCCTTTGCCACCTGATGCCGCTGGCGCAGCAATGAAAGGTCCTTTTCACCTTAAGCTGGCGATGAGTGACAAAAAGGAACCGTTCATTTATATAGATCAGTACCTTGACCTGAATGACAAACTGATTAAGAAAGTGCATTACACCGGGTTAATTGTTAAAAGTGATGCTGCCATTACTCCTGATTGTAAGCCGATAGAACCGCCGCCTGCGGCAGACTGCCCAGCCTCGGAATTTATTAAAACTAAAGTTTCGTTTAACCCAAGAGACCATATAGCCATTGAGAACTCCACAACTTATTCCAAAGGTGCCGACGGGCAGGTACAGAAACAAACGGAGATGGCCACCAATATTTCCGGCGAGTGGAGTTATGGTATGGCTACCGGCTCGGCAGAATTTCATATGGATGGCAGTTATGAGTTTACAGTTGGTGTTGGTGTGGAAGCCAGTTTCTTAGGTAAAGACGGGCCAATAAAGATTGGTGAAAAACTCGAATTAATTTACGACTCTAAATGCGGCTGGGGCATTAAAGGCAGTGCCGCCGCTGGTGCGGAAGGATTTGGAACAAAAGCTGGCGCATCTGTTGAAGGAGTTATTTTCTTTAATAAGGGGATGTAGTACTGGCAAACGGCCAAGGCTGGCACCACCAGCCACAGGCGGTGGAGGTAGTTTACATCTACCGACTACTTACAAAAAATTACCATGATCTAAAACAAACTCTATCGAATTTGATGTTTAGTCGCACCTGTTCTGCCTATATGCGGGAGACCAAACACAACAACTCTAAACTTTTAAAATTTTCATAGAGCCGAAGACTAAGCACAACAGGGTTTCTTATACTTTATGCTGTTGGTCTCTTGTCTGCTCAAAACACCCACACTCAAGACTCAACAGCGGCGTACTCCTTTTTGTTGAACACCCGCAACGGCAAAAAATAAGAAAATTAAAAAGCATAATAGTATTCAGGTTATGTTCTTTCAAAAAGATTTTAATACTTCTTCATTAAACATTTCAACTACTTCATCTAAATTATTAGAAACCACCACCACTTTGCCTTCCTTGTTAACTAGAATATGGGCTGGATAGCCTTGAATTTTTAAAACATGTCTCAGATAATTTTCCGAATCGGGAATAATATTAAAACTGAAGATTGTTTTAGTGAGGAATTTTCTGATTAACTCTTCATTATCGAATGCCATACTTATAAAAGCAATATCTCTTCTTTCTTTGTATTCTTCTTTTAGTTTGTTCAACCTAGGCATTTCAGCAATACAAGGTACGCAGGAAATAAACCAGCACTTTATCAAAACTATTTTACCCGAAATTGTACTATTGCTAAACAAAGTGTCATCAATATCTTTAAAAGAAAAATCAGGAAGAGTATCTTCAGTGAGGCGATAAAAGTTGAGTTGCGTGGCAGCTTTTTGATTTATCGTATTGATTATATCAGGGGACATGTTACCCTGAACGGTATAAAGTTGATAATAAATACTGTCTTTCTCCCTCGACTTTAACCGTACCGGTAAAAAATTACCGATTGAAAGATGTTGTAAAAATTGCATCTTGCTGATATTGTTTCCTCCGGTGTCAAATGCGTGAAAATTTCTGCCCCATTTCATTTGTTCTTTGTCATAAATAAGCCAGGACATAAGATCTTTTGTAATTGCTCCAGGCGTAAGAACTGGTTTGTACTTAAACTGTTGTGTTTTTGCGGCACTGAAAATTAATGAATAGAGTATTATCTGAACAAAGGCTTTTTGTTTCATAAATGCAATTATTAAAACGAGGCGGTCTCAAAAACACGGATCATTATCATATTAAGGCATGGCATGATATTACAATGATTGGCTATCATTTTTTTAAAAATTTAATAAACCTGTCTGTCAGCAGACAGGTTTATTTTTTGCTTTAAGACGGCTTCGAATTAATGCTTTATTCAATTATTCATTAAAATCCTTTCTTCTCCACTGGTTTTCCATCAGCGTCTAACTCGATAATATCATAACCCAGTTTTTTCACTCC